>NZ_JBFTSN010000451.1:0-4921 GCF_056400045.1 Paenibacillus sp. 01L418 | reverse complement strand
CTTCCGAGTCTTACGATTCAGCCTAATATTAGTAATGAGATAGAACGGAGCAGTACATCAATCCAAGCTGTCGTAGAAAGACGGCTTAAGCTGCAAAAGATTATGRTCCGTTACGCTGGCTTGCGCCGCGATGCAAGTGGTCTTATGAAGGGTCTTGAGGAATTGAAACGGCAGTTGCCTATCTATCAATCCGTTCTGACGGGGCGTGAGGAATACGAATTTGCTAATCTGCTCACCTGTGCCCTGCTGACTACGGAAGCTGCACTCTCTCGGGAGGAAAGCCGTGGAGCGCATTTCCGTGAGGATTTCCCGGTACGCGATGATGCAATGTGGAGAAAGCATACGGTGTTACACCGTCTATATGGATTGACGGAGGAGCGAATAGAGGATGTTTGAATGGATGGCAGGCGGTTATAATGCGGCAGTGCGTGAGCAAATTCGCGGATGGCTTGCAGAGGATATAGGCAGTGGGGATATTACGACCGAAACGACGATTCCAAGGGACTCGCGTTCCAAAGCCGTTATTCATGTGAAGGAAAGCGGTATAATTGCAGGGCTTCCGATTGCGAAGCTCGTATTTGAGGTTGTTGATTCGTCACTTGTCTTTGATTMCAAAGTACAGGATGGCGAGTATGTAAACAAGGGTACGATTATCGCCACCGTAGAGGGCAGTACGCATAGCCTATTAACCGGAGAGCGACTTGCGCTTAACTTAATGCAACGGCTGTCTGGCATTGCGACTAAGACACGTTCTTTCATCGATGCGCTTGAAGGATTGCCGGTTCGGCTTGTCGATACTCGCAAGACAACCCCAGGCCATCGGATGCTGGAGAAGTACGCAGTGCGTGTGGGGGGCGGCGCTAACCACCGATTTGGTTTATACGATGCAGTTATGATTAAAGATAACCATATTAAAGGCTCTGGCGGCATTCGTGCTGCGGTTGAAGCTGCGCGCAGTAAAATTCCACACACAATGAAGATTGAAGTAGAGACAGAATCGTTAGCGCAAGTGGACGAAGCACTTGCTTGTGGCGCAGACATTATTATGCTGGACAATATGTCTACAGATTTGATGAAGGAATGTGTAGCTCGAATTAAAGCAGCTTCTCCTCACGTTATCGTAGAAGCATCTGGCGGTGTCTCTTTAGAAACCGTTAAAGGTATCGCAGCTAGCGGCGTTGATGTCATTTCGGTAGGCGGATTGACTTATTCCTTCCATGCGCTCGATATTAGCTTGGATTTGAATGAGAAGAAGGGTGGGGAGTCGCTTTGATCCTCGTCATTGATGTTGGAAATACGAATATTGTGCTAGGTATCTATAAAGGAAAAGAACTTTTGCACCATTGGCGGCTGAGCACCAATCGTTCTGCTACAGTAGATGAATACGGCATTAACATTCATAATCTGTTTCATTATGCGGGCGTGAAGCTGGAACAAATGGAAGGCGTCATTATTTCATCGGTTGTTCCACCGTTGATGCGGACACTCGAGCAGCTTTGTCTCAAATATTTGCGTAAAGTTCCCCTAGTCGTAGGGCCTGGCGTCAAAACCGGATTAAACATCCGCTATGAGAATCCACGTGAGGTTGGGGCTGATCGGATCGTCAATTCGGTGGCGGGCATCGTAAAATACGGCTCACCGCTTATTGTTGTTGATTTCGGTACAGCAACGACCTTTGACTATATTGATGAAGGCGGCAATTACTTGGGCGGTGCCATTGTTCCGGGGATCGGCATTTCTACCGAAGCGCTTTATCAGCGCGCCGCTAAGCTGCCGCGTATTGAGCTTGTGAAGCCGAAAAGTGTCATTGGACGCAATCCTGTAACATCGATGCAGGCTGGCATTATTTTTGGATACGCAGGACAGGTTGACGGTATTGTTAAACGGATACGCACAGAATTTGGTGTCACACCACGTGTAATCGCAACCGGCGGCTTAGCTGAGTTAATCGCTGCTGAATCGGAAACGATAGAAGAGGTTGATCCGCTGCTCACACTTGAAGGATTGAGAATTATATATGAACGCAATCAGGAGGGATTTTGATGGAAAATCAGCTGAAGGACGTGCTGGTGCGAGGGACGGCATGGAATGGCAAGATTCGAGTGTTCGCGGCTCGCACGACTCAGCTTGTTGAAGAGCTTCGCCAAAGGCATGGTACATATCCAACGGCTACAGCAGCGTTAGGGCGTACATTAACAGCAGGTGCTATTATGGGCGCTATGCTGAAAGGGCAAGAAAAACTGACGATTCAAGTAAAGGGCGACGGTCCAATCGGCCAGATCGTTGTTGATGCCAATGCAGACGGAGAGGTTCGCGGATACGTTGATCATCCTGAAGTTCATTTGGCAAGCAACGCAATGGGTAAGCTTGACGTAGCCGGAGCTGTTGGACGCACTGGTTATCTTCATATTACAAAGGATTTAGGGATGAAGGAACCATACCGTGGCAGTATTCCGATTGTATCGGGTGAACTCGGCGAGGATTTCACATACTATTTCGCGGTGTCCGAACAGACGCCTTCGGCGGTTGGTCTTGGCGTCTTGGTGGGTACAGATAATTCGGTGCTGCATGCCGGCGGGTTTATCGTTCAGCTTATGCCTGGTTTGACGGACGATGAGATTACAAAACTGGAGCAAGCGGTTGGATCGATGCCGCCTGTAACGACTTTGCTTGATCAAGGAGAGTCACCGGAGGGGCTGCTGCGCCGGATTGTAGGCGAAGATGGCGACCTTCACATTCACGATACGATGGACTTGAAGTTTCAATGCTTCTGTTCCTCCGAGCGTGTAGAGCAGACACTTCTCAGTTTAGGTGAGCATGAGCTGCAACAAATTATTGATGAAGATGGAAAAGCGGAAGTCGTTTGCCAATTTTGCAACGAAGCGTATACATTTGAACGGGCTCAGCTAAAGCTGCTGCTTGAACAAGCGAAACCAAAGCCGATCCAATAATCGGAGGCATTAGGGCAATGAGGAAATACGAGGTGCTGAAGGCCGTTGTCATCCTTCAAGCCGTATGCATGGTGGTATTATCGGTAGTCGTCGTAATTAGAGTGTGGCCGGGTCATGATCGACAGCTGGATAATCAGCAGCCAACGAATGTCGGCAGTGGGGAAGAAACGGCTGAACCGAGCAAGCCAGGCCAAACACCAACGAATCAATCGGATGGTAGTCGTGTTATCGCTAAAGTGGGCAAGGAAAACATTACGCTTGCAGATTTGGAAGGTGAGCTTCATTCGCAATATGGAGCTGCCGTTCTGCGCACGTTAATGGTTCACAAAGCGATTGATTTAGAAGCTGCAGCCTCTGAGCTAAGCATACTTGCAGAAGAGCAAAGCCGTGAGCTTGATAAAATGATTGAAGGCTACGATAGTGAAGAACGTTTTTTTGAAGTCATGCAAGAGCAATTAGGCATGAGTCGGGAACAGGTGTTGGAGGACTTGCATTACCGCTTGCTTCTGGAGAAAATCGTCGTGCGAGGCATTCATGTTTCAGATGAAGAGGTTGAACTCTATATAACCGATCATCCTGAGGAATTTGATGAGAAAATGCAGCTGCATCTGCAATGGATTATAACGGAGACGATGAAGGAAGCTAAATCCGTGATGGGGCTTTTATCGGATGGCGAGGATTTTGCTGAGATGGCGCATTCCTATTCCATTGATTCTTTTACAGCAGATACAGGCGGCGATCTCGGCTTGATTGATAAAGATGACCCATTCTATAACCGCGAAATGATGGAAACAGCCAGTCGTTTGCGGGTAGCTGAAATTGCTGGTCCGATTAAGGTAGATGGGGGTTATGCGGTTATTCGTCTTATCGAGCGCCAAATGACAACGAATATGTCGGGCGGCAGGCTGCAAGATACCGTACGCAAGCAGCTGGCGCTTGAACGTGCAGACTCATTGACCAAAATTGAGGATAAGCTACTAGAGAAATATGATGCTGTGAAAACAGAATAGCTTTGCCCGGTGCTGCGTTTTCATTGGAGCGTTAAAGTCACTATTGACAACGGATGCAAGAGATTGTTAAGATGTAATTAGTGAAAATACCAACTGAATTAGTCGGAATAAGGAGGCAGTTATTTCCATGGCCAAAATTGTACAAAGTGTTCTAGATCTTATCGGTGACACTCCGCTTGTTCGTTTAAACCGTATCGTGCCTGAGGGCAGTGCAGAAGTTTATGTGAAACTTGAATATCAAAATCCAGGTGCAAGTGTAAAAGACCGTATTGCAATCAGTATGATTGAGGTAGCTGAGCAAGAGGGAATCATAAAACCAGGCGATACTATTATTGAGCCTACTAGTGGAAATACAGGAATTGGACTAGCACTTGTAGCAGCTGCAAAAGGCTATAAGGCTATTCTTGTTATGCCTGAAACGATGAGTATTGAGCGTCGCAACCTGCTTCGCGCTTACGGTGCAGAGCTAGTATTGACTCCAGGTTCTGAAGGTATGAATGGTGCTGTTCGCAAAGCGGAAGAACTAGCTGCTGAGAACACGAACTACTTCCTGCCGCAACAATTCAAAAACCAAGCAAACGTTAAGGTTCACCGCGAAACGACAGGTCCTGAGATCGTCGAAGCGATCAATTCCCTTGATGGTAAGCTTGATGCGTTCGTTGCCGGTATCGGAACTGGCGGAACGATTTCAGGTACTGGTGAAGTGCTTAAGAAAAACTTCGACGGTATTAAAATTTACGCGGTAGAGCCTGCTGCTTCACCGATCCTCTCTGGCGGCAAACCAGGTGCTCACAAAATTCAAGGTATTGGCGCAAACTTTGTTCCTGATATTTTGAACCGTGATATCTACGACGCTGTCATTACAATTGAGAACGAAGATGCGTTTGAATACGCTCGTCGTGCAGCGAAAGAAGAAGGCATTCTTTGCGGAATTTCCTCTGGCGCAGCGATCTATGCGGC
>NZ_JBFTSN010000450.1:0-4923 GCF_056400045.1 Paenibacillus sp. 01L418 | reverse complement strand
GGTCTGAAGAAGGAATCCTCACTATACTATTATTGATACCCTTTACTTTATTGTGGATAATCCCTTTTATTAGTGATGAAATTAAATTAAGGGTGGCTGTACCTACGAATTACTTAATGGAAACATATATTAACGACAAATATATTTCTAGTTCAAATGTTATTGACACATCGATTGAGTTAGTTAGATATAATTCTGCTAAGAAGATTTTAGATGTAAATATAAAGGTAATACCAGAAGTTTTCATGGAAAAACAATTGAAYATGGAAGAAGTTTCTCTRATGATAGATTTGCAAATTACTTTATGAATAACATATACATTGCTTATATTGATCTATTAACAGACCTCTCTAATGAAACAATAGTTCCAAAAATCATAAATGTTTTTGGTTATTGKKGAGATACTCAGATCATGCAAATACATTATACTAGAGTAAATAAAAAATACAAACTACATGAACCTTATCCTGAAATTGCTTTGATAGGCTTGAATGATTGTTGGTACTTGCAATACCCTTTTGAAGGGAAAAAAAATATGATCTTAATAAGAGAAATCAATGGTTTGGATTTTACGATGCGGATTGATGAATATATAAAATAAAAATTGCTTTTGARGGATTAAGCGTAGATAAAGCCTATAACTTCTTATAAAATGAAACTATCTTCAAAAATGAAGGGACTGAACTATGCGCAGATGTCAATATTTTCAWCCTAACTATTAAATTATAATGGAGGTAAAAGTATTGATTACAGAGTTACACACAGAACGTCTTCATTTGAGAAAAATGAAGGTATCGGATTCTTCTAGCTTGTTTAAAATTTGGTCTGATCCAGATGTTACTAAATTTATGAATGTTAGTAGTTTTACTAATGAAAATCAAGCAAAAGAAATGATTACTCTCCTTGATGACCTTTCTCAAGACAGCAAAGCTATTCGTTTCTCCATAATTAAAATAGAATCCAATGAAATCATAGGTTCTTGTGGTTTTAATTCCTTGGATTTTGAAAATGCAAAAGCTGAAATTGGATATGATATTGMTAAATCATTTTGGGGAAGAGGATATGCTTCAGAAGCTATCTGTTCTTTGTTAGATTACGCATTCTCATCTTTAAAGATGAATCGAATCGAAGCAAAAGTTGAACCCGAAAACGTGAATTCAATAAAACTTTTACAAAAGCTAAGCTTTACGTTTGAAGGAACACTAAGGCAATATGAAAGAGTAGACGGAAAGTTTAACGATCTCAATATCTATTCAAAATTAATATCGGATTAATTTGATTTTTCATGCCTATTTTGAATTGTAAGTAGCATACACGAAAACTAACCTTTACAGACAGTGTGGGGAAAAAGTATCACAAGGTTTAAACTCCCTTGGTACAATATATCTTTATAATCACCATTACGARGCTGCCGACATGATCGGCAGCCTTAATTGCGTTAACGGGCAGCTAATCTAATATGAAGAAATATCGGGTTTGAAAGCCGCTGCAAGCCGTTCGGTTGGCATCAGGCACTGTACGGAGTCAGCCAAAATGGAACTGCTACTTACACAATACGAATTGCATAAACGAAAATCYGAGGAGCTTGACGTAAAGGTAAAGGGCTCGTGGAGATCCAAAGGAGTGACAAACAATCCTTGATTGGCATCATCGCCGTTAACTTGCTTAAATGAAGTAGAAAGATATGAATGTGTGTAACACTAAAAAGCTACAGGTTCAGGACAGGACTCTCCACTCCTATCTATACTTTTGCACTCTTATTGAGTGCGAGCCACCCTTACAGGTGGCTATTTTTTATTGCTCATTAAGTGACCAATCTGCTAAAGGTTACGGTATAAGGATCCATCTGGTTGAACCATAATACGAACGGGCAGGTTAGCATGGTGCTTGGTGGGTTACATGATTTTCGTAAATGTGGTAGAATATTCCATGTAAACCGAATTGAAAGGGGACTTGGAATGAGCACAAACAAGATCCATGAAACCCAGCCCGAAAAGGAACATTTGCACAGTAACTATAATTATTTAGATGAGAACCTTCGCTCTATTCAAAGTATTGAGGGTGGAGGACCAATGAAAAAAATAGATTTAAATTCAATGCCGCGTCCTCTAAAGATCTTCGGCTACTCTGTATTTTCAATTTTAGTGTTAATGGGTGCGGTAGCAGTCTTGATTAGTTTTATTCGTTAAATTTAACAACATCACCACGCTGCTCAACTAACGGAGAACGTTAGGCAATAGCACACAACGATGAGCAGGCACTGCGGTAGCCTGCTCGTTTTATTAATCTAACGGGCAGTTATGCAAACAAAATAAAATTCGTCTTCGTAATTAGAAGGAAGTATGCTGAGTACAGCGACTCTTATGACGTTATCCAGGAGGAATTTCTCATATTCCAAAAAATCAGAAACCTATTCAAGACTCGACGACTTAAACACCAATTAAAATTACTCAAACCAATACATGTCATTTTGCATGAAAATAAAGAAGTCTTTGAAGATCATTGGCAAGCAAGAACAGAAGCTTATGAATCGCTACCAGAAAAAGATATTCAAAGTATTTTAGTCTATACTCAAAAGAAACTAAATGAAATATCAAATTATTTGAATACCATTAAGTTCAATAAACGGTCAAAGGATGTTTTATTCTTCTTTACGGACTATGTAGATTATTTATTGAAATATCACAAAAATAAATTTGATATGAGGTATCACCTACAATACATGTATTTATATAGTGAATTATTATTAGGATCGCAAAGGTATATAGCGATTAAGAATAATTTAAGAGAAATTGAAGGGGGTTCGAGGAAGACGATTCATTAAGCTAACGGGCAGTTTAGGTTAATGAATACACCTCTCTTTTCTGGACAAATTAATCTATGTTTGGTGGATTAAGGTAAAGGAAGGGTCGAGGTTCTTGAGGGTAATAATATGCTTTGTAATCCTATTCTCATTGGTTGGAACGCAATTTTGTAATGCAGTTGATGAGAAGCCACTTAAGGACTCAAAAGAATTGCAACTTCAAGATATGCTCATATTGCTTTTGCTTCCTCATATGAGAGAGAAACTTGCTGAGGCGTATTCGGATGTATTTTCTGTACCAGGTTCACCCGATATTTATCCTTATTTTGTTGATGTGAAGGAAATAAAAAGGGTTAATGGCTTCCGTGGTTTTGATTTTTTGATTACTCTTGATGTACGTCCAACAGTTGGACCTCATATCCCTGTCGGTGAAGATGTTTTTATATATCGAATCTCGCCAGCTGGAGTTGAGCTTAAAAATTTTGAACATGTTAGAGGACCGGATAAGAATGATTTCCCCCCAAATTATCAAGATCTTTTGAGGTAACGGGGTACGTTAGTTGAATAACACACCTTGGAGCAGGCGTTACGATAGCCTGCTCTTTTTATTAAACTAACGGGCAGCATTCCTATTATGAAGAAATAGTGGTTTTGAATGCTGTTGAAAGCGGCACGATTGGCATCAGGCACGGTATGAAAGTACGTTACTCTAAAAGCTACAGGTTTAGGACAGGACTCTCCACTCCTATCTATACTTTTGCACTCTGTTTGAGTGCAAGCCACCTTTCCAGGTGGCTTTTTTTATTGCTCATTAATTGACCTATCTGCTAAAGGCTATGATAAGGATCCATCTATTTGAACCATAATACGAAAGGGCAGGATTGATTATAACAGTTCTTTATATCACCACGTTTTGGTGTAAATGTTATACTGAAAATTAGATCAGGAAATCACCGTCACTATAGTATTCTTTTTTGAAGATCATGAATAAGAGAGGCATATTAAGATGAAAAAAGGGAAAATCGTATTTCTAAATGGTGTAACTAGTGCTGGGAAAACATCTATAGTAGATGCTATACAGTTAAAATCAGATGAATTTTTTTATGTTGTTGCAAATGACCTTTTTGAGAATACAATAGGCGATAACTATCTCCGTGAAGATTATTGGAAATATTTAAGTGATGCAATTATTATGATGTATCATACTGCTAAACTATTTTCTGACCATGGTAAGAATGTACTAATAGACGGAATTTTGGTTGAAAGACCCGAATTAAAACCGCATTATGAAAAAGTTAAGGATATATTTGCSGGGTATCCTTTCTATATTGTCGAAGTTTTTTGTCCTTTAGACATTTGTCGCCAAAGAAATATTGAACGTGGAGATAGAACYGAAGAYCAATCTGAGTGGCAAAATAATATTATGGCCAAAGATATACAATACAACTGTACTGTCAATACACACACAAATTCTTCAGAAGAATGTGCAGATTCGATTCTAAAATATTTATTTGATAGGTCCGAGGTTTAAGCTATCGGGACACGATAGCTCAATTAAACAGTTATGATGAAGCTGCTGGCATAATCGGCAGCTTCATTACGCTAATGCGCAGAATAGTTACAATATGTGGTAATATCTATTTGTAAGATAATGGACTGAATTACTTCAGGATCTGATCGGATGGAGGTGGCGACCATTTTATGAAAAGGACAATAATTGGTGGGGTACTCTTGTTAACTGGCACCATGATTTCATTAGCGATTTTAATTGCAGCTGCTTCTTATGCACCAAGTATCACTACTTGGCAAGGTTCAAAGTTGTGGTTTGCCATTTTCGGAACAAATGATTTTGGCGAAGAAGTAGTAGTAGATAGTTTATTTCTTGGCTTTCCTTTTATTATGGGTATTGTTTTGTTTATTCTAGGATTGATTGTGTTAGGGATGGAGTACTTCAGGAAGGAAGAATAATTCGGGGTTGAACTAACGGAAAACGATAGTTGAACACCAGAAGGGCGCCGCGTGATACCTCTTCGTTACGCTAACGGGCAGCATTCCTATTATGAAGAAATAGTGGTTTTGAATACTGTTGAAAGCTAGTGGTTTTGAATACTGTTGAAAGC
>NZ_JBFTSN010000449.1:0-4934 GCF_056400045.1 Paenibacillus sp. 01L418 | reverse complement strand
TCTCTGAGCCACCTTCAACAAAAAAAGCAAAGACAGTCCAGACAGCTTCTACCTTTAAACATATCGTAGCCATTGGAACTTCGACAGGCGGTCCTAGAGCTTTGCATGAGGTAATCACTTCTTTGCCAGCTGATTTCCCGGCACCGGTGCTTATTGTTCAGCATATGCCTCCCAAGTTCACCAAATCGTTGGCACAGCGGCTAGATAGCTTTAGCGAGATTCATGTCGTAGAAGCAGAGCAGGGAGAGAAAGTAGTTGCTGGCGTTGCCTATATCGCACCTGGCGGCTATCATATGGAGCTTGTCAAAGATGCTTCCAGCTACTCGATTGCGCTCACTGAACAGCCGCAGCGAAACGGACATCGTCCTTCTGTAGATGTATTGTTTGAATCCTTGGCTGAATATCGCGAACTGAAGCGTCATGCGGTCATAATGACAGGCATGGGCAGCGATGGGGCGAAGGGAATGAAGCTGTTATTCGAATGTGGAATTGAAACGACCATAGCAGAAGCTGAAGAAACCTGTGTCGTTTATGGGATGCCGAGAACGGCTGTTGAAGCTGGATGTGTGAGTAAAGTATTGCCACTGCAGCATATTGCATCGCAACTGAAGCAAGCAGTGATGAAATAGATAGGCTAGAATGGCTTCACCATACTAACAGGAGGTGCTAGGAAATGGATATGAATGCCTATTTATCGATGTTTATCGATGAATCTAATGATCACCTGCAATCCTTGAATGAAAATTTGCTTCGTCTGGAAAGCGAGCCTGAGGAGCTTAGTATCGTTCAAAATATATTCCGTTCAGCGCATACGCTCAAAGGAATGTCAGCTACGATGGGTTTTGAAGATTTAGCAGCGCTGACGCATGAAATGGAAAATGTGCTTGACCTCGTTCGCAACAGCAAGTTAAAAATGGACAGCTTTATTTTTGACACTTTGTTTAAAGGGTTAGATGCGCTAGAAGCAATGGTTCAGGATATTGTGGACGGCGGTACAGGGAAAGCGGACGTTACCTCGATCGTTGAATCGCTGCAAATCATCTTGAAAAGTGATTATAGCGCAAGCAAAGCGATTCAGGCTCCAACCGTAGCGGCAAATGCACCAAGTGCTGCAGAATCAAGCGCATCAGGGGCGATGCTGCTTGACGAGTTTCAATCTTCGATTTTGCTTCAATCGATAGAAACAGGACATAACGTTTTTCATATTCAAATCGCTATTCGCGATAATTGCTTGCTAAAAGCCGTTCGTGCTTATATGGTATTTGATTTGCTAGAGCGCAATGGTGAAGTTATTAAATCAGATCCATCCGTTCAAGACATTGAACAAGAAAAATTCAATTTCACTTTTACGGTATTTACGATTTCACGCTTGCAGCAGGAAGATCTTCAAGCGCAGCTGCTTAATATTTCAGAAATTGAATCCGCTGTTGTAACTTCTTTGGATGCAGAGTCATTAGCCGTGCTTGGCCAATCTAACGCAGCTGCGGCAGTAGAGGTTGTCGAAGTTGCTGAAACGGCTGCGCCGCAAACCGAAACAGCAGTTACATCTGTTGAAGCAGCAAAAGGACAAGCTCGATCGGCACCTGCTGCCAGCACACCAGCTAATGTGTCGAAGACGATTCGTGTAGACATTGAGAGGCTCGATACGCTCATGAACTTGTTTAGCGAATTGCTTATTGACCGTGTTAGGCTGGAACAGCTTTCTAGTGAAATCAAACGCAGTGATTTGACTGAAACTGTGGAACATATGGCACGCGTAAGCTCTGATCTTCAAAGTATTGTACTTAAGCTTCGCATGGTACCTGTGGATTCGGTATTCAATCGTTTCCCTCGTATGATTAGAGATTTAGCTAAATCGCTAGACAAAAAAATCGATCTTGTTATTACTGGAGCCGATACGGAACTTGACCGTACGGTTATCGACGAAATTGGAGATCCGCTTGTTCATCTATTGCGCAACTCGGTTGATCATGGAATCGAAACGGTGGAAGAGAGAATTGCAGCAGGCAAGCCAGAAACCGGTACGATTTTCTTGCGCGCGTTCCATAGCGGAAATCATGTCTTCATTGAAGTGGAAGAGGATGGCCGCGGCATACACCATGAACGTGTACTAAAAACAGCCATTAAAAATGGCGTCGTCACGGCTGACGAAGCAAAACTGCTGACGCCGGATGAAATTAATATGCTTATTTTTGCGGCTGGCTTCAGTACCGCAGATAAAATTTCGGACATATCCGGACGCGGTGWTGGTCTAGACGTCGTTCGATCAAAAATTACTTCTCTAGGCGGAAACGTAACGATAGATTCTGCTTTTGGTAGAGGAACGAAGTTTTCTGTTCAATTGCCGCTTACGCTATCCATTATTTCCGCAATGCTGATCAAGCTGGGGTCGGAGAAGTATGCTATCCCATTGTCTTCGATCGTTGAGACAGGCATTATCCGCAAAGAACAAATTCTTCAAGTGCATGGCAACAAAATGATAGAGTTCAGAAATACCATCATACCTCTAGTATCGCTAAGCAAAGTGCTTGACTCTCCTGATTTTAATGAGAATGACGAGCTTGAAACGGAAATTGTAGTCGTTCGAAAAGGCGAGAAGTGGGCAGCTGTAATGGTCGATGAATTTATTGGTCAAAGTGAAATCGTGCTAAAAACGCTGGGCAAATATTTAACGAATATTAAAGCAATTTCCGGCGCAACGATACTTGGCGATGGTTATGTCGCATTGATTATCGATCCGAATGCACTTATCAAATAGGGAGGTTTTTACGATGGGAGAAGAATTAAAGGTTATCKTGTTTGCACTAGGCAGCGAAGAGTATGGAATTGAAGTAGATAAGGTCCGTACGATTGAAAGATTATCTCCAATTACACGCGTTCCGAAAACAGCTACTTTTATTAAAGGGGTTATTAACCTTCGCGGTGTGGTCGTTCCTGTCATTGACCTAAGAGGCAGATTTAATCTAACGGAAACGGCAACTACAGAAAACTCAAGAATTATTGTTGTTTCAGTGGCTGACATCGAAGTTGGATTCATCGTAGACTCGGCGAATGATGTCATCGACATTGATACAGATACGATTGATTTGCCGCCCGAAATTGTTGGAGGCATTAAAGCTAAATACTTAAGAGGCATTGCAAAGCTTGGTGAAGGTCGACTTCTCATCATGCTGAACTTGTCCGAAGTGCTCAACAAGAATGAAATTATTCAACTTGAGCAGCTTGAGGTATAACTTGTGAACCTTTTTAGCCGCTTTGAAGCATTTGAATTAGATGTATTGAAAGAAGTCGGCAATATTGGAGCAGGCAATGCTGCTACTGCATTATCCCGTTTGTTAGATAAGCCAGTTGATATGGCGGTGCCGAAGGTAAGTTTGCTTCCATTTGAAGAAGTTGCAGAGCGTGTTGGCGGTTCCGAAAAAATCGTCATTGCTGTTTTTCTTCGAGTGGAAGGAGAAGCTCCCGGCAACATGTTTTTTATCATTGAAGAAGATTCGGCAAGGCGATTGTTGCGTCAGCTGCTTTCCTTAAATATTGAAGAGCAGGACGGTTATTCAGAAATGGAGCTGTCTGCTCTTTGTGAAATTGGCAATATTTTAGCAGGCTCTTATTTATCTTCATTAGCTGATTTCACTCATTTAGCAATGGCCCCCTCCGTACCCGCTATAGCAGTAGATATGGCAGGTGCCGTGCTTAGCTACGGTTTAATGCAATACGGAGAGATGGGGGACTCGGCCCTACTTATTGAAACGACCTTTTTGGAGGATTGTCAGTCGCTTGAAGGACATTTTTTCCTCATTCCAGATCCAGAGTCGTTCGAGAAAATTTTTAGGGCTTTGGGAGTCGTTAGCGAATGATACAACAAAATTTGGTCAAAGTCGGCATGGCAGATTTAAATATTGCAACGGATGGGGCGATACTCAAAACGACCGGCTTAGGTTCATGTGTTGGACTTACCTTGTATGATCCAACGCGAAAAATAGCCGGTATGGCACATGTCATGCTGCCATCTTCAGACATCGCCCGTGAGACCAAAATGAATCTAGCTAAATATGCAGATACAGCCATACCCGAGCTGCTTGATCGGATGATTGCAGCAGGTGCACACATTGAACGCATGAAAGCTAAGATGGCTGGTGGAGCTCAAATGTTTGCTATGTCTGGACACAGTGATTCGCTAAGAATTGGCCCGCGCAATGTTGAATCCTGTACAGAAATGCTTAGAAGATTCAAAATTCCGATTATTTCTCAAGATACGGGCGGAAATTTTGGTAGAACGATAGAGTTTGACAGTACTAGCGGAATGCTTTCCATAAGAAGTGTGCAATTTGGAACAAAGGAGATTTAAAATGTTCGGAACATGGCGATGGAATGTCGTATTTGGAATTTTCGGCACCGTGCTTACGGTAGCTTTCTCAATCGGTAACAATCCGATTACTGTTATGCTGCTTAGAAGTATGTATGCTTTCATCGCTTTTTTTGTTCTTGCGTATGGAGTACGGGCAATATTGGCATACATCCTTCAACCGCCAGCACTAATAGGCTCGGAAATTGAAGATGAAGAAGGAAAAGGCAGTCAGCTAGATTTACAGACACCTGATGAATCAGAAGATATCAATCAATTGTTGAAATCACAGATTAAAGATGGTGCTGGCAAGCAGGCAATCGAAAGTCAGAAAGATGATGCAAGCGATTTTCGTCCGTTAAATCCTCCGCAATTGTTAAATACAAAAAATACACAGCCTGAAGAATTGGTTAAAGCCATTCGTCACCTGACAGGAGAGTGAGTCGATGATTGAGCAGAAGACCCCTCATTTGACAAACTTGCAGATGTGGCAAGCCTGGAGAGAACAAGGCGATTTGGAAGCGAAAAAAACGTTGATTGAACAATATTTGCCGCTGGTTGATTATGTAACGAATCGAATGGCCATTGG
>NZ_JBFTSN010000448.1:0-4945 GCF_056400045.1 Paenibacillus sp. 01L418 | reverse complement strand
GTATATCATGGAGCATTCAGAGAAGGATATATCGCTGGAGCTGATGGCGCAGCGATTTGGCTTAAGCCCTTTTTATATGAGCAAAATGTTCAAGGATCAGGAAGGCATGAATTATATCGATTTTTTAACCGAATGCAGAATTGAAAAGGGCAAGAAGCTGATGGCTGATCCCGATCGAAGCTTAAAGGAAATTACTTATGAGATTGRCTATAATGATCCTAATTATTTCAGCAAGGTGTTCAAAAAGGTATGTGGAGTATCGCCGACCGATTACCGTAGAGCCATCCTTGGCAAAAGAGCCTAAGCAGGGCTGTTCGCCTTAAAAAAATGCAGACGATAGCAAAAGAGTACTGGAAGATGGCGGCTCTCTGCTTCCAGCGCGATGTTATATTAGAAATGTAAGCATTTACATTTTTTTATAAAAGGGAGCGAAGAAAATGGGGAAACGGTTTACAAGAGGCGGGGTTGTATCGCTTGTACTAGCTCTAATCATCGTAATATCGGCATGCTCTAGCGGCAATGGCAACAATGGGAACGCGGGGTCTAAGTCAACCGATAAAGAAGCAACAACAAAAACGAACAACGTAAAGTCAGGCGACGACAAAATTGTAATCGGCCTTTCACTCGATACGCTGCAAGAGGAACGCTGGCAGCGCGACCGTGATTTGTTCATCGCAGCAGCCGAGGCGCTTGGCGCTAAGGTAGAGGTGCAAGCAGCAAACAGCGATGACGCGAAGCAAATTTCTCAAGCCGAAAACTTAATAAGCCAAGGTGTAGATGTGCTGGTCGTCGTCCCTCATAATGCAGAAGCAACGGCAGCGATTGTAGAAAAGGCTCATGCGGCCGGTATTAAAGTGCTCGCTTATGATCGTTTAATCAAAAACTCTGATTTGGATCTATACATCTCCTTCGATAACGAAAAGGTAGGCGAAATGCAGGCTGAGGCGATTATTAAATTGGCTCCAAAAGGGAAATTCGTATACATCGGAGGTGCCGAGACGGATAATAACGCCCATTTATTTAAAAAAGGCGCATTTAATATTTTGCAGCCGCTCATCGACAGCGGTGACATCCAAATCGTATTCGATCAATGGACAAAGGATTGGAACCCAGCTAACGCGCTGGCTAATATGGAGAACGCGTTAACTGCTAATGATAACAAAATTGATGCTGTAGTCGCAGCGAATGATGGTACAGCAGGCGGTGTTATTCAAGCGCTTGCAGCGCAAGGGCTTGATGGGAAAATTCCTGTTTCTGGCCAAGATGCCGAGCTTGCGGCAGCACAGCGTATCGTTGAAGGAACACAAACGATGACGGTATACAAACCAATTAAGGATTTGGCTGAGAAAGCGGCCGACCTTGCAGTGAAGATGGCCAAAGGCGAGGATGTAGGCGCTGATAAAACAGTTAACAACGGTAAAATTGATGTGCCGTCCGTGCTGCTTAATCCGGTAGCTGTAGACAAAACGAACATGGATGCTACCGTCATTGCAGACGGCTTCCATTCCAAGGACGATGTTTACAAAAACGTGAAGTAGCTGCTTGACTAGGTAAAGGGGAAGAAGCGGGGTGCCATGACGCTCTTCCCCTCTTTGCCATTTGCGGAGGTGAGGAAGGAATGACGGCGGTATTAGAAATGCGTAATATTACGAAGCAATTTCCTGGCGTTAAAGCGCTGAACGACGTGACCTTTTCGGTAAAGAAAGGAGAGGTGCATGCACTCTGCGGTGAGAACGGAGCAGGCAAGTCGACGCTCATGAAGGTATTGAGCGGTCTATATCCGCATGGCACCTACGATGGGCAGATACTCATTAACGGTGAAGAGAAGCGCTTCGATAAAATAAAGGATGCGGAAGAGGCGGGCATTGCAATCATTTATCAGGAGCTTGCTCTAGTGAAGGATTTATCGATTGGCGAAAATTTATTTCTCGGCAAAGAACCAGCGGTATTCGGAATTATTAACTGGGAGCGCGTATTCAAGGAGAGCGAGCGGTGGCTGAAGGAAGTAGGCCTTCTTGATGTGAATCCAGAGCAATTGATCGGCAGCCTTGGCATCGGCAAGCAGCAGCAAATCGAAATTGCAAAGGCATTGTCCAAGAAGGCGAATATTCTTATTCTCGATGAACCTACAGCTGCTTTAACGGAGCAGGAAGTTGATATATTGCTTAATATATTGCGTGAATTTAAAAAACGCGGCGTTACTTGCATTTACATTTCACATAAGCTTAACGAGGTGTTTGCGATTGCAGATACCGTTACGGTACTGCGGGATGGTCTGGCGGTTGGCACATACGACGTGTCAGATGTGAATGAGGATAAAGTCATTTCACTGATGGTTGGACGCGAGCTCAAGGAGCGATTCCCGCGGGTGGAAGCAAAGCCCGGTGCAGTCATGCTTAAGGTGACGGATTATACGGTTATGAATCCGGAGCGGCAAGGTAAAAAAGTAATCGATCATTTGAGCTTTGAGGTGCGCAAAGGTGAAATATTAGGCATTGCCGGGTTGATGGGAGCGGGGCGAACGGAGCTGGTCATGAGCTTATTCGGTTCTTATCCAGGTCAAAGCAACGGATTGGTTGAGATCGACGGGAAACCTGTAAAGATTAAGCATACGCGGCATGCTATAAAAGCTGGTCTGGCGCTCGTATCGGAGGATCGAAAAAAGTATGGGCTTGTTCTTGGCATGGATATTAAAAGCAATGTCAGTCTAGCAAGCCTTGCAGCTATATCCTCAGGCGGGGTGCTTCGCCCTAATGAGGAAATTGCGGCAGGCAATCAATATTTGAACTCTTTACGAGTGAAAGCGAATTCAGTGGAGACGATTGTAGGAACTTTAAGCGGCGGCAATCAGCAGAAGGTCGTACTCGGCAAATGGCTGATGACGAATCCGAAAATTTTAATTTTGGACGAACCGACGCGGGGCATCGATGTGGGCGCCAAATTTGAAATTTATAATATTATGAACGAATTGCTTATGCAGGGCGTGTCCATCATTATGATATCGTCCGAACTCCCAGAGCTGCTAGGCATGAGCCACAGAATTATCGTCATCGCAGAAGGAAAACAGACAGGTGAGTTTAAGGCAGAGGAAGCAACGCAAGAGATGATTATGACGGCTGCTACGGGAGGAAAAGGACGATGAGCATGAATCAAGAAACGGTGATAAGCCAGACAAAAATGAAGCAGCGGCCGCAATGGCTGAAATTTGACGCACGCGCATATACGATGATCGGGGCATTAATATCAATTTGGGTTTTATTCTCGCTGCTGCATGACCGGTTTCTATCGCCGACGAATATATCAAACTTGTTTCTACAAATGTCGGTTACCTCTATACTGGCTATCGGAATGGTGCTCGTCATCGTCGCAGGGCAAATTGACTTGTCGGTAGGCTCCTTAGTTGGCTTAACGGGTGGTATCGCAGCAATTCTAAACGTGTGGTACGAGTGGAATACGATACCGGTTATTTTAGCTACCTTAGGTGTGGGTGCGGCGATCGGTTTTATTCAAGGCTGGATTATTGCTTATCGGGCGGTGCCGGCGTTTATTGTAACACTCGGCGGGATGCTCATTTTTCGGGGTATTTTGTTTGGTACAACCGGCAGCGTTACCATTGCTCCGCTGACGCCATCGGTGAAAGCCATTGGTCAATCTTATGTGGGGGATATTATCGGATGGATATTTGGCATTACTGCTTTAGCCGTTGCGGGATACCTTGTCATGCGAAAGCGAGCAGCAAGAGCTAAATTTGGCTTTGATGTTGAGCCGTTTGCCGTCAGCGTGCTGCGATTAGGCGTCATTGGCGCCATTGTTATTGGATTCGTTTATTTAATGAACAGCTACAAAGGTATTCCTGTTCCATTCGTTATGGTTATTGTGCTGGCGCTTATTTTTACGTTTATATCAAAAAATACGACCTTTGGCCGTCAAGTATATGCGATTGGCGGCAATCCGGAAGCTGCGCGATTATCAGGCATTAATATTAAGCGCCGCATATTGCTCGTGTTTGTTCTCTGCAATACGCTAGCAGCCATAGCTGCACTAGTGCTGACTGCTCGCTTAAATGCAGCAACAATGAGTGCAGGTCAGAACTATGAGCTGGACGCCATTGCGGCTTGCGTAATCGGCGGAACGAGCTTGATGGGCGGTACGGGCACCATCGTTGGCGCGATTATCGGAGCTCTCGTAATGGCCAGCTTGGATAACGGGATGAGCTTAATGAATCTTGAATCCTTCTGGCAATATATCGTAAAGGGCGGCATACTGATTCTTGCGGTGTACGTCGATATTTACACGCGGCAGCGCAAGAAGGTTTAAATGTGAATTCAGGCAATGAGCTAAGCTTGAGCATCAGGGAGTTTTGCTGGGAAACCTTTTCTCCCTGATGTCCTGCTAATCTATCATTTGAAATATTCCTCGCGCAAAAGACTGTAATAAGCGATGTCCTCATATACATCCCACTTTAGAAAATGCTGGCGGAAAGTGCCTTCGTATGTCATGCCGTTTTTTTTCATAACGCTTGATGAGGCAGGATTTTTTGTCATGGCAGCTGCAACAATTTTATTAAGTGCAAGCTTCTCGAACCCAAACTGTAAAACTCGTTTGACGCCTTCCGTAGCATACCCCTGATTCCAGTACCGTTTGCCTAACCAATAACCAAGCTCAGCTCTTTTATGATTATTATTTATTGTCATGCCGATGCTTCCCRTAAATGTATGGTTTCCTTTATCGATCAGAGCAAATGTGTAGCCTGTCCCTTCTTGACCAATCTCAGCGCGACGGGCAATAAAGGCAGCAGCTCCGCCTTCCGGATAAGGATAAGGAATATTTAGAGTGGTGCTTGCAACATCAAAATCGTTTATTAGCTGATGTAGTTCCTCGGCATCTCCAGCCTCAAATGGTCTGAGTATTAATCTGTCGGTATGAAATACAGTCATAGCATGCA
>NZ_JBFTSN010000447.1:0-4946 GCF_056400045.1 Paenibacillus sp. 01L418 | reverse complement strand
TCTTTACTCTGTACGGCACAAAGCACTTACAGCTGACCGAAGGCCAATCATCATTCTCGCTCGCCTTCTTCTCACTCGCTTTTGTAGCTGCCGCCATTCCAAGCGGACTGCTTGGCAACCGCTTCGGCAAAAAGCTTATTATCACGTTAGGGGTTATTGGCCTCATCGTAATTTTTGCAGCGATCTCTTTCGCAGACGCGCTGCTCCCGCTTCGTACCTTGCTTATTGTCGGAGGCATCTGCTGGGCGATGATCAATATCAATTCCTATCCGTTTATCGTTTCGCTCGGCAAAGAGCAAAGCATCGGTACACGGACAGGCATCTATTACTTAATCTCTTCACTTGCTGCTATCGCTTCACCGCCGCTCATGGGCGGATTGATTGATCTGCTTGGTTATTCCGTGCTGTTCTATTTCTCATCAGGAGGCATGGTTATTGCGCTCTTGTTCCTGCTATATGTAAAAGACAAGGGTCTCGCTAGGCCTGTGAATGATCCATCTATTTCGACAAGCTTATAATATAAAAAAATCCGGCTGCGCGACTTCTGACGTCGCAGCCGGATTTTATTGTTATACCTTAGTGGATGCTGCCTTTGCTGAATCCGCCGCCCATGACGTCGGATACATGCTCGATAGCAATAAAGGCATTCTCATCGATGGATTGCACGATAGCTTTGAGCTTCGCAAGCTCAAGTCGGGATACGACGCAATAGATCATTTGCGTTTCATCCTTTGAATAGCCGCCGCGCGCTTGGATCAATGTCGTTGTACGACCTAAACGGTCAATAATCGCTTGCGATACCTCATCATATTCAGAAGAAATAATCGTTACCGATTTCGACTCATCGAGACCTTCCACAACGATATCAATTAATTTAATCGCTATATAATATGTAAACATCGAGTACATGGCTGAATCCCATTCAAACACAAATCCCGCAATTACAAAAATAATAACGTTAAATATCATGATAATTTGTCCGACTGGCATACGCATTTTCTTCGAAATCAGGATCGATACAATTTCTACGCCATCCAGCGAGCCGCCGAAACGTATCGCAAGACCAACTCCTGCACCGAGAATAAGACCACCGAACAAAACAGCAAGCAGCTTTTCTTCTGTAAATGCTTCAACGTGATGGAGCAATGATGTCGTGATCGACATGACGATAATGCCATAAAGGGTTGAGATCGCAAACGTTTTCCCAATTTGTTTGTATCCAAGAATTAGGAACGGTACGTTCACTGCGAACAAGAACACGCCGAGTGGAAGCGATGTGAGGTGCGCCAACATAATCGATATACCGGCAATGCCACCATCGATTACATTATTCGGAACGAGAAACAATTCGAGTGCGACGCCCATTAAAATCGAACCAATCGAGATAAAAATAAACCGCTTAAAAATTTCTAAAGATGATAACCCCTTATGCGTTTTTGCCAACTGCCCATCCTCCGTTTTCCCGATTTCATCCTATAACTTTAGCATAAAAAAGCATTTTTTTCAAAAACGCATGTACCTCGTTTAGAACATATGCTGTACTATCCTGTCCTTATTCCGTCGCAATAACCGTGCAAAACATCTATTTTCAGCTAGTGTTTACAAAAATATTGTAAACTTTCCAACAAAAGAAGAACTGCTTCAGCCAACATGCGCTTGGAAGCAGTCCTTCATAGTCTTACATTTATGCTCACAAATTAGTCTACGTAACCTGCAAGGCCTTTGTCCATCAAATAATCCATTTCAGCGYCCAAGATTGATTCCACGACCAGCTCATTGGACTTTACATCAGGACGGCTCAGTACATAATCTACGAGCTCGTCGCCGTCAATATCTACCTCGCCATTTTTATCTTCCTTCGCGCTGCCGATGAACGCTTGCTCATGCTTTAATACAAGCTTAATCAGCTTCTCATCCGCGTTTGTTTCGTTTGCTATATACTGCAAAAGTTCTTGCTCGTTCAGTTGTTCTGTCATCGTTAGTCATCTCCTAATTGTATCGCTCGTCTCATTGTACCACATTCATATGACCTTTATGAGACAGTACGTCTATACTTGTTGTAAAAATTGACTGCCATGCAGTTGATCATACAACCCTTTTTTCGCAAGCAGCTCATCATGTGTACCGCGCTCCGCAATTTCACCATCTTTAATAAATAGAATGGTATCCGCATTTCGAATGGTACTGAGTCGGTGCGCAATAACGAAGCTCGTTCTGCCGCTAAGCAGCTTCTTCATCGCTTCTTGAATTTGGAGCTCAGCCAGCGTATCTACACTGCTCGTTGCTTCATCGAGTATAAGCAGCGCAGGATCTCCAAGAATGGCCCGAGCAATCGTGATAAGCTGGCGCTGCCCGTGGCTTATGTTCCCGCCTTCCGCTGTCAATTCGGTCTCATAGCCTAGCGGAAGCTTCGTGATGAAACTATTCGCATTCGCTTGGGCAGCCGCCTCCTCCACCTCTTCATCGGTAGCATCCAGCTTGCCATAGCGGATATTCTCACGAATGGTACCCGAGAACAAATGGGCATCCTGCAGCACGATTCCTAGCTGTTTGCGCAAGCTGTTTTTGTCTATCGTGCAGATGTCTTCGTCATCAATCAGTATTTGACCGTCCTTGATCTCATAGAATCGCCCAATCAGATTAATGATCGTAGTCTTGCCCGCTCCAGTTGGACCCACTAGCGCAACGGTTTCTCCCGGCTTAGCAATAAAGGAGATGTTATTAAGCGCTGCGGTTCCGTCGTTATATTCAAACCGCACATCGCGAAACTCTACCTTGCCGCCAATCGATTCCAGCTCTTTCACGGACTCGGGTTCTTCATATTCTGATGGAATATCCATCATCTCAAACACCCGCTCCGCGCCTGCTACCCCCGACTGAATCATATTGTATTGATTGGCGACCTCATTCAAAGGGCCTGAGAATTGCTTCGAGTAACCGAGGAAGCTTATGATGACGCCCACTGTTGCATGGTCATGAATTGCCAGCCAGCCGCCGACTCCTGCAATGATTAAATAGCTGATATGACCAAACATGTTCATGAACGGGCCCATCGTACCCGAATAAATTTGAGCTTTAGTTCCTACCTTCTTCAGCTTGGCATTAGCGGCGCTGAATTGCTCGGCCATTCGCTCCTCTTGATGAAACAGAGCCACAACCTTCTGGCCGGATACCGTTTCCTCTATAAAACCGTTCAGTCCGCCAAGTACCTGCTGCTGCCCTTTGAACTGCCGCTGTGTAATCTTTGCTATTCGCTTCGTAACGAAAACGATGAGCGGGATGATGACGAGTGTAACGAGTGTGAGCCACACATTTAAGAAAAGCATCATCGCGAACGAACCCACAAGCATAATGACGCTTGATATAATTTGTATCAGGCTTTGGTTCAGCGTATTCGTTACATTATCAATATCATTGGTTGTGCGGCTCATGAGCTCACCGTGATTTTTACTCGCGAAAAATGGAATAGGCAGCTTTTGCAAATGATTGAATAGTTCCTTGCGAAGGCTCCACACAGTTCGCTGCGATACTTCAGCTAAGTAAATGGCCTGAAGCCAACTAACTAAGCTGCCAGCCGCATAGATGCCGAGCATAAGCAGGCAGATTTGGAGCAAACCGTTATATTGTTTCGCAATAATATAATCATCCAAAGCCTTGCCAAGAAAATAAGGACCTGCAAGCGTAAGTCCTGCTGCAGCTATCGTGAGTGCAATAACCGCTAGCAGTCTAGCCCGCCCATGAAGTAAATAAGTGCCGATTCTTCTTAATGTCGTTAGCGTATGATTCATCTATCAAGCTCCTTGCTGGGAAAAGGCCATTTTCTGGTATAGCTTGCTTTGTTCAAGAAGCTCCTGATGCGTGCCAATGGCTGTAATTCGACCATTCTCAAGCACGATAATCCGATTTGCCTGCTGTACGGATGCAATTCGCTGACCAATGATAAGACAAGTGCTGCTCTTCATAATCTCTTGCAACGATTTGCGTATGAGTAAATCCGTTCTCAAATCAACCGCGCTTGTACAATCATCAAGGATCACAATTTTGGGTTTCAGCAGCAACGTCCTAGCAATGGACAACCGCTGCTTTTGGCCGCCGGACAGATTGACCCCGCGCTGGCCAAGCAGCGTATCATAGCCATTCTCCAGCTTCATAATGAATGCATGAGCCTCAGCTGCCTTGGCTGCTGCCTCTATTTCATCCTGACTCGCATCCGGCTTRCCATAGCTGATATTGTCACGAATGGTTCCACTGAACAGATGCGCCTGCTGGAGCACCATTCCGATTTGGCCATGCAGCTCTGCAGAAGCGATCTCGTTAATCGGATAGGAATCAATGCGGATCATTCCCTCTGTCGCTTCATAAAACCTTGGAATGAGGCTGACCAGCGTTGATTTTCCTGAGCCGTTTATCCCTACGATCCCAATCGTCTCGCCCGGCTCTATATTCAGATCTATGTCGTGAAGTATGTTTTTCTCCGAGCCTTCATAGCCGAAGCTCACATGGTCAAAAGTTATTCTGCCAGCTTGAATTTTTTTGGACTGCTCGTTAGCTTTTCGTTCAGCTGTCCATTTATCTGCCGGAACCTCCAGTATCTCATTGATGCGATCAGCAGAAGCCTTGGCCCGAGAGATTGCAATCAATTGATTTCCTAGTCCTAGAGTAGAAAAGAGAAGCTGTGTAATATAAGTTAAAAAGGCGGCGAGACTTCCCACTGACAGCGCCCCGTGCTCAGAGAGCATTCCCCCATACCATAATGCAGCTACAATACTAAAATTAAGAATGATCGACACAAGCGGCGTATTAAGCGCAACGATCTTAGCTGCTTTTAGACTGGCATGCAGTAGATTTGAGTTTGTTTCATTAAAACGTTCTTCCTCGTAATCGGACCGAACAAATGCTTTCACAACGCGGATACCGGACAAATTTTCTTGCATAACGGTATTCAC
>NZ_JBFTSN010000446.1:0-4948 GCF_056400045.1 Paenibacillus sp. 01L418 | reverse complement strand
GCTTGGTTCGCGTCCTCTATGCGCACCTCTATTTCATTTTGACTCATTAGCAGCATAGGCTGATTCATGATTTGAAAAATATGATTGTAAACCGACAATACGAAACACTCCTCTTAAACCCATTCCACGACCCTATAATCAAATAAAAGTATAAAATAGTCGTTCTAAACAAACAAGTCAATGAATTTGGCATTTCGTATTATGTTTCAAAAGTGTTTCATAAGTTTAATTAATTAAACTTGATCGCTGAAACGATACCTTTATGGTGCAAATAGTCATAAGTTGAATCAAAATCACCTGTAACACTCCGCCAGCAGGCTTTATTCTCATTCGGTTTCCCGATAATATGAAAGCAGACAGCCTCAAGTGGAAAAAAAGAGCAGCAGGCTAACACACAGGGGAGACAGAATATGAACCATTGCATCATAGAAAACTGTACAAAGCCGATCAAAGCCAAAGATTTATGTGCAATGCACCATCAACGTTTGCTGCGTCACGGTGATCCTTCCATTGTAAGACCGCGCAGAGTGAAACAAGTTACAAATTGCAAATGGATTAAATGTACTCAACTCTCAAAAACGAAAGGTTTTTGTGCTAAACATTATTAAATACAGCGAACGCTGAGTCCTGAAAAAGATTGATGTTACGTAATCTAACACAGATTAATTATTATTGTCGAAATCTATGAAAACGACTGTGTTTTTTTTCAAAACCATGTATAATGTGGATAAAGTGATTCGTGTTTAGATGATTAAAGTACTTGTAATTAATCATCCAACAGGGGGTGAAACCAAGAATGGTTCAAACGGCGCCTATCGGATTATCCATGAAGGATCTCTATTTATTCAACGAAGGAAGTTCTTATCACAGCTACCGTTTTATGGGTGCGCACCGTGTTCAATTGGATGGTAAAAAAGGTGTTCGATTTACGGTTTGGGCACCAAACGCAGCTGAGGTTCGGGTTATTGGCAAATTCAATAAATGGATTGGCAATCGTCATGCAATGGTAAGAATCGGAACGACTGGCGTTTACAGCTTGTTTGTCCCTGGCATTGGTGAAGGCGAATTATACAAGTATGAGATTGTAACCATAGAAGGCAAAATCATTAGAAAAGCTGATCCGTACGCTTTTTTTGCAGAGCGGCGGCCAGGAACGGCATCCATTGTATCGGATTTAGACGGCTACAAATGGGATGATGCAAAGTGGCAGGAGAAGAAGCGCGAGCTTCCTCCATACACGAATCCGCTGCTCATTTATGAGGTGCATGCAGGTTCGTGGAAAATTAAAGGCAAAGAGGATTATTACACGTACGAGGAATTAGCAGATGACTTGATCCCGTATACAGCTGAAATGGGTTATACGCATATCGAGCTTATGCCGCTGTCTGAGCATCCTCTAGATCAATCTTGGGGCTATCAGATTACGGGCTTTTATGCAGCGACGAGTCGATACGGATCTCCGAAGCAGCTGATGCGATTTGTAGATAAATGCCATCAACATGGACTCGGTGTTATTTTGGATTGGGTTCCCGGTCATTTCTGCAAAGATGATCATGGGTTGCGACTTTTTGACGGTACACCTATTTTTGAAGGAGCAGATCCCAATCGAGCGGAGAAGCCGCTCTGGGGGACGCTTGCCTTCGATTTCGAGAAAAAAGAAGTTGTCAGCTTTCTTATTTCAAATGCCATTTACTGGATGGACTTATTTCACATTGATGGGTTGCGTGTTGATGCTGTCGCTAGCATGATCAATTTACACATGGACAAACCGCCGGAAATGCATACATACAACTACCTAGGCGGCCCAGACAACCTAGATGCTCTCCGCTTCCTTAAGAAGCTTAATGAAACTGTGTTTCATTATTACCCCGATACTTTGATGCTCGCAGAAGATTCTTCCGCATGGCCAGCTGTTACATCACCAACCTACAAAGGCGGCCTCGGATTTAATTTTAAATGGAATATGGGCTGGATGAACGATATGCTGCGTTATATGGCACTGGATCCGGCTGAACGTTCGCATCATCACCATCTCATTACATTTTCACTCCTTTATGCTTTTTCGGAAAACTATGTATTGCCTCTATCGCACGACGAAGTTGTTCACGGCAAACGTTCTCTGCTAAACAAAATGCCTGGAAGCTACGAAGAGAAATTCGCACAATTACGTTTGTTCTACGGCTATTGGATTACGCATCCTGGTAAAAAGCTGTTGTTTATGGGCAGTGAATGGGGGCAGTTCGATGAATGGAAGGACGCCGATATGCTGGATTGGATGCTGCTCGAATATGATCTGCATCGCAGCATGCACCATTATGTGAAAGCTCTTAATCATATCTATACTGATCAGCCTTCATTATGGGAGAGAGACAGCCAGGCGGATTGCTTCGAATGGATTGATGTTCATAATGCAGCACAATCTGTCATATCCTTTATCCGCCGTGGAAATACTGATTTCTCCGTTGTTATTGCTAATTTTTCTAGGAACGATTATAAACAGTTCCGTATTGGTGTTCCAGAGCCAGGTTTCTACAGCTCTTTAATAAATAGCAATGAGAAGCCATATGGCGGAACGGTAACACAGGCACAACAAGGCTACACCAGTGAAAACGTCGCTTGGCACGGTCACAATCAAAGCATTACGCTTCACTTACCCCCCCTGACATTCCAGATCTTCAGCTTAGATCCGGGGAACACAATTTGAGAGGGAGTTGGTGTCCATGGGCCGAAAAGAAATGATCGCTATGCTGCTTGCAGGAGGCGAAGGGAAAAGGCTGGGCGTGCTAACAAAGGATTTAGCTAAGCCTGCAGTCTATTTTGGCGGTAAATACAGAATAATTGATTTTACGTTAAGCAATTGCGCACACTCGGGAATTGACACTGTGGGCGTACTAACGCAATATCAACCGCTGGAGCTCAATCGTTATCTTGGCATTGGCAGTCCATGGGGACTTGACCGCCGTGATGGCGGCATGACCATTTTGCCGCCATTTATGAAACAAAAAGGCGGCGTATGGTATAAAGGCACGGCAAATGCAATTTATCAAAATATGTCCTTTATTGAACCTTACAATCCTGAGTATGTACTTATCATTTCAGGAGACCACATTTACAAAATGGATTATGATTTAATGCTCCAGCATCATAAGCGTTCAGGAGCAGACGTGACGATTGCCGGGATAGAGGTAGATTGGAAAGAAGCAAGCCGTTTTGGTGTTATGCACATCGATGATGAGGATCGAATTACGGCTTTTGAGGAAAAACCGAAAAACCCGACTAGCAACATCGCTTCCATGGGCGTATATATTTTCACATGGTCTGAGCTCCAAAAGTATTTGATTTATGATGAAGCAAGCCGCAGCTCCAGTCACGATTTTGGCAAGGATCTTATTCCAGCCATGATGAGAGACGGGAAACGGCTGCATTCATATCCGTTTAAGGGCTATTGGAAAGATGTTGGTACAATCGAGAGTTTATGGGAAGCGAATATGGATTTACTTGCTGATGAGCCACCGCTTGAGCTTGCCGATGCCGATTGGCGCATTTATTCGGTAAATCCAAATCAGCCAGCACAACATATTGGCGCAAGTGCACAGGTTTCTTCTTCTTTAATAACAGAAGGGTGCATGATTGAAGGGGTTGTTGATCGCTCGGTATTGTTCTACGGCGTTAAAGCAGCCCAAAACACAGTCATTACGGAATCAGTCGTCATGCCTAATGTAAGAATAGGTGAAGGCGCACGCATTTATAGAGCGATTATTGGCGAAGGAGCCGTCATTCAAGCGGGTGTAACGATTGGAAGCCCAGATGATGATGCCATTACCGTTATAGCAGTGGATCAATATGTGACGAACGAACATTTGCTGCAGGAGGTGGAGCACTCATGAAGCATAAAGTCATGGGCGTCATCAATTTAATTCATGAAACTGACGAGCTGGAACATTTAACACAAAGCCGCTGCCTTGCAACTGTCCCCTTTGGCGCGAGATATCGATTGATTGATTTTGTACTGTCGAGCATGGTTAACTCCGGAATCTCCAAGGTTGCCGTTTTTGCGCATACGAAATACCGCTCACTTATGGATCATTTGGGTTCAGGAAAACATTGGGATTTGCAGCATCGTCAAAGCGGATTATTTGTGCTCCCGCCAGCAACTGACGACATTCAAGAAATTAGCCGTGGAGATTTGTACCATTTCTATCAACAGCGTGATTATTTTAATCGGTCATCACTCGACTATGTTGTCATTACACGCAGCCACATGGTTTGCAATATCGATTTCGAGAAGGTTATCGATTTTCATTTGGAGCGGGAAGCTGACATCACCGTTGTGTGTAAGCAGCAGGCTGATATATTAATGGGCAAAGCTCGTAAAGTGAAGTTGAATGACGAAGGCAGAATCACCGCCATTCAGGATCACTATGGCCGGATGTCTAGTGACATCAATTCTATGGAAATGTACGTTATGCGCAAAGAGCTGCTGATGGAACTAGTAGAGACCTCGCTTGCTCAAGGCCAGGATCATCTGGTTCGCCACGCGATATTCTCTAGGCTGAATCAGCTTAATGTATATGGGTATATGTATGAGGGATATTTGGGTGTAGTTAATACGCTTAGCAGCTATTATCGCAATAATATGAATTTATTAGATCCGGATGTTTGGAAGGAACTATTTTATCAGCCGGGTTCCATATTTACGAAGGTTAAGGATGAGCCTCCTGCCCGGTATTTGGGTAATTCCAAAGTTACGAATTCGTTAATTGCAAACGGCTGCCGTATTGAGGGTACCGTAGTGAACAGCATAATTTTCCGCGGCGTACATGTACAGAAGGGCGCTATCGTAAGCAATAGCATCGTTATGCAAAATGGCGTTATCGGAGAAAATAGCTTTTTACAGCACAGTATTTTGGACAAAGACGTTCGCGTTGAAGCGGATCGTGATATTAGG
>NZ_JBFTSN010000445.1:0-4980 GCF_056400045.1 Paenibacillus sp. 01L418 | reverse complement strand
GCTGAAGGTTGGCGCCCGAATCAGCATGTCCCGCCGAGGCAATTGTTATGACAATGCCTCTATGGAGAGCTTTTTTTCGCATTTAAAAGCGGAAGCACTCTATCCTTATCATATCCGAAGTTTAGAAGAGGCACAAAGGAGAATTGAAGAATATTTGCATTTCTATAATAACGAGCGACCGCAGAGAAAACTAAAAAAAATGACGCCTGTTGCTTACAGACGTCAGCTTTCTGCCTAGGTGTTTTTTGCAATGTCTACAAATAGGGGTCTTGACCAAGGCTCTCAGAAACATAAGTGGGCTTTTTTTATTCTCAATTGATTTGAACGAATTTAGTCAAGGGGTATTATGTCAATTTTTGTCGAATTTCGAAAATAATTCGCGATCGTGAATTTTCATTTACATGTGGTACTATATGGGTTTAAATTGAATTAATATTTAGTTTGAAGTACTCATTGACAAAATTAGAATCATAAAATTTCAGCTTGAAATAACAAAGCCGAAAAAAACTAAACAAGTTTGCTAACGCGAGAGGAGACATAACAAGTGTTTATGGAATGGATTGATCACAAGCTTGAACAAAGAAGTTGGGAAGTTTTGAAAGTATGTGAAGAAGAAAATGAGGGTCTTTCTAAAAGATTTAATGATATCTTAAGTGAACTTAAAAAAGTCACACCTGAGTCTGCACATAATTCTCTATATGCACTCGAAGAAATATGTGCTCAAAAGAGTCTTGTTATTATGCAGGCATACCGAATAGGATTTTCAGATGCTATGAAACTTAAATCTACAGTTTTAGATTAGAGAATTAACAGGAAACATTTTTGCTTATTAGTTGAGATTACTCATTATCCAATGAATATACCAACAGAAAACTACAATAAGAACTTGGACTTGCAGAATTATTATTTGGTGGTTGAGGGCGTTCTGCTAACGCCGAAGATATATGCCATCTCCTAACCAGGTACATACTTCCCCGTATTGCGCGCATCGTCGATCAGTGAAGGGAATGTTAATGTCTCTTATACTCAAGTTCTGAATCATCTGAATCTTTCCCGTGTAAACTGACATTTTTTGAGTGCGAGCCACCCATCCAGGTGGCTATTTTTTATTGCTCATTAAGTGACCTATCTGCTAAAGGCTAAGGGTATAAGGATTCATCTAGTTGAACCATAATACGAAAGGGCAGAATGTTTAGTAGTGAAGGATTTCTTCTAAATTCCAGTGGTAAGGAAGAATTCCCAATCAGGGGAGAAGCCACTGATACTWATGACGAAATCCATAATCTTTTATTTTTATATTAACCTTACATTGTATGTTTAAAACAGGGTACTGATCATTCCAACTTATGTCCTTCCAAGCATAGTGAGTCATGCTATTTCTGAAATATGTTCCTATGCCAAGACTGTCTGTTTTTTTTTCTTGCAGGAATTTTATGATTCCTTCTGCCCGTTGAGTTAATATGTTGGAGATATCAAGTTCCAACTTTTTTCTTTCGGAATCATTACTCATCATTAATTCACCGATGTATTCTAATATCGAAGCCTTTATATCAACATTAATAAAAACACTTGTTTGCCCATCATTTTCGTGTTTAACATAAACCTTCCTTGTGCTATTCATAGAGTTTAACATGATTGTTTTACTATCTAGCGATTCTTCTTCAATTAAATCGATATTTATTTCGCCATGATTAAAGCTGTCAAGTAGAAAACTGAAAATCAATGAATCTTCTGATTTTATCTTGCCTACATATTTGTCATCTTTAAAAAGAGCAATTCCATCTATGACTATACTTTCCCCAGCATCTTTAATAAGAGGAGCTATTGGGTCAATCCCATCATCATAATAATCTCTTACAAACGAATATAATGTGGTAAGCGGTATGGTCTGCCCCTTTGCTTCTTTTTGTATAAGACGATCGATGTATTTTCCTGTTCGGGGATAAGAGGTATAGTTCTTTTCGAGCAGATTTTTTGCATTCCCATCTACAACAACAACTTTGACTTGATCAGATATGGTAGGATCTCTCAATAGCGTATCCATGAACTCCCAAATTCCTTTTTTTGCTAAGGGTAACCCGAACAGAGTGGTTCTTAATTGTCCACTAACTAGCGTCAGATTGGTCTTTTTTGCAAGAAGTATTCGGCCTTCTTTGCTGCTTTTCGCCTCAGTTGAAATAAAGTCTCTTGATGTTTTTATTTCTGGGTTTGCAATGGGAACGCTTATCCCATAATTTATTTTTCCATCAGGCAAAAGATCATAACTTGTAGATTGAATGAAGCCTGTATTCTCAAGAATTCGTTGATCGCCACAGCCAGTAAGTACAAGCGTAGCAAGAATCCAGAGCCAAGCACGATTGTTAATCACTTTACAACTCACCTCTAGTCTTTTGTACAAGCAGAAGAATAATCAAAGCAATAGGCAATCCAAACGCAACACACATTTCTATATAACCAAGGATTGTCAACCATTGCTCTAATTCACTCAACCCATCGAAAATAAAGGAAATAAAATAGGACACTAAAAGGATAACAAGCAATAAAATCTTTTGGCTTATTGGAAACATTCTTATACTGACTTCTTTAGCTGCCCACCAAAACATGACTGATGTAACAATGATTGAGAACATAAAAAAAGCATAAAACAAATTTTCTGTACCCTGAATAAATGGAAATTGTATGTACGCGAGTATATTCAGTAGTGGATACTCTAAGTCCTTTAAGTATTTGTGACCGAAGAAGCCAAAGGCGATAAAACTGGTATATATATAATTGAGGAAAATCAGGAAACTTCCACTCCAAACCGCTTTCATTAAATTTGTTTTTTGATCAGTGTATGGGAATAAAAGCAAACAGAGTTCATACCCCAAAAATGCTAAATAGATACTCGCAACACCTTGCATGTTTATTGCGCTTTCTTGAAAGAAAAATGGAGTCAAACGGGACCATTGAAAATCACCATAAAAGTAAAATAGCAATAATAGCAGCCAAATAATTGCCCAAAAAAAGACTGTTGCTGCTTTTGAAATATTGTATATACCTTTGAGAATGAGGAAGAAGGCAAGGCCGTCGAAAACCAGCTTAAATACCATTGAGTTCGTTGTTGGAAAAGCAATCATTTGAAATACCATCACGTATTGCTTTGCAATTAAACAACCGATCATCATCCATAATAAGACTAATGATAGATAGAAAGGGAAAAGAATGAATTTAGGTATGGATTGCTCCATGACTACGAATATAGATTTCCCTTTACCAAGGCGGTGTACAATAGAAATCAATAAAATATTTAAAGAAACAATCATGAAAATTATAACTAATGCAAGCCAACCGTTTGTTCCAAAATAGTGGGCTAGTAGCCGAGGGAGTGTGAATATCACCATACCTGTCTGTGTCATAAAAATCAGAATAGTCACATGAAATTGTGATAATTTTTCCTGCATTTTGGGGACCCATCCTTATTTTCTCATCTTATTCCTAACCTTATTAGGTGACTTGGTTTGAGTAGGTCTTTCTTTGAGAAAGCTAATTGGTGCAGTAATGAAAACATCCTTCCAATCCTTTGGCTTGAAAGGAGCAACGGGAGTAAGGTAAGAAGAACCGAGACTGGTAAGTCCACATATATGAATCACAATCGCCGTGATACCTACTGCCAATCCAAAGTTTCCCCATATTCCTGCAAGTAATATTAACCCAAATCGAAGTAATCGAATGGAATTACTCATGACGTAGGCCGGAGTAACAAAGGATGCTATGGCAGAGGAAGCTACGGAGATGATAAGAATGTTACTGGTTAATCCTGCTTGAACTGCAGCCTGTCCAATTACAATACCACCGACGATACCAATCGTTTGACCGATTTTGGATGGCAATCGAGCACCCGCCTCGCGAAGGAGTTCAATTGTTGCTTCCATAAATAACGCTTCTATAAGAGGCGGAAATGGAACTTTGCTTCTTGATTCCGTAAGAGTCAGCAGCATGTTCTCTGGGATCATTTCATAATGATAGGTAGTCACTGAGACATACAATGAAGTAAATGAAAGTGTAATTATGAGCGCGGTAAATCGTAATAAGCGACTTGCGGTTCCGAGCATCCATCGTTGATTATAATCATCAGAAGATGAGAAATACTCGAAGAATGAAGTTGGTGCGCTTAATGCCGAGGGACTGCCATCCACAATGCCAACAATTCTGCCTGAAACTAATTTTGAGGCCATGGCCTCTGGGCGTTCAGAAGTAAGAAATTGTGGAAAAATGGAATAAGGTGAGTCATCAATGAATTGAATTAGCATATTGGTATCAAATAGTGCATCGATCTCTATATTGTTAATTCTAAGTATGGCCTCATTCACATAATCCATATTGGCGATATCTTCAATATATAGAAGATAGACATCTGTTTTGGTTATTTCCCCAACAGATAGTTTGATCACTTTCAGATGAGAGCTTTTAATGCGCTGACGAATCAATGATAAATTGATTCCAGCTTGTTCAGTGAATGCGTCATGCGGACCTGTTATGACCGTTTCAGATTCAGATTGTGAAACAGAACGTGCTTGCAGGCCAAACACATCGACGAGAAAAGCATTTTCATTATAAAAAATTGCAACCCTTCCTGATAAAATTCCGGTTATTATTTCTTTGGCATCTGTAATTAAGGTAAACTGAGATCTTTCTAATACTAAGGGAACCTCCTCAATATTCAAATTTAGTAAGGGAACCATAACTTCACGATACAGCTTATCATGATCAACTTGATGACTAAAATAGACCAAATCCATTTTGATTTCGGGGTAAGACCTGTGGGTAAGATCTACACAATCATTAAATTGATTTAGTGTATGCATAAGAGAAGGTTTTTCGGAGTTAAATTCCGAGACTGAAGTACCGGAAACATACATAAAGAGTCACACACCTCTATCATTTTTGATATTGGTAATATGTCCTATAAGTAATGGATTTAATCGTTTGACTTTATAT
>NZ_JBFTSN010000444.1:0-5042 GCF_056400045.1 Paenibacillus sp. 01L418 | reverse complement strand
ATGCTCGGAACGCCAGGGCTCTTATTCTATGCAATAACTCTAGGTTTAGTCTATCATACATGGCAGTCACTTACTGCTAATGCTTATCGTGCTGGATGGGAGAAGTGGATCCCTGACATTGTCATCAAGCATATTGAAAGTGAGTTGAAGGCTAAAGTACTTCGAGCGACGCAGCGCGGAGCCGATTCGGAAGGAGAGGGTAGTAATCCTTAAATATCTTACAGACCACATCCCCCCATCCACCCCCAACAATCGCCGCCCAGGCCATTTGCTTCTGCCGCAATCCATTACCATTCACAACACAGGCAACCCTACCAGCTCAGCGAGAAATGAAAGGGCGTGGCTAACGAACCCGACTAATAATCGCACCGCATCCTATCATCTTGTTGTGGACGAGCATGAGGTCATTGAGTGTTTGCCGCTGAATGAGAATGCGTGGCATGCGGGTGACGGGAGCGGCGCTGCAAGCGGGAATCGAACATCGATTAGCATTGAGATTTGCGAGAGTGGAGACTATGAAAAAACACTTTCCAATACTTGCGAATTAGCAGCAAAGCTACTGAAGCAGTACGGCTGGGGAATCGATCACCTGCGTCGCCATTACGATTGGAGCGGGAAGATTTGCCCAAGATTGATGTACGATAATGGCAAGTGGACAGGCTGGGACCATTTCAAACAGAAGGTACTGGAGAAAATGAAACGGCCAACCGACAATCGAAAGTCAGATCTGAATCTATCAGAAGCAGAACAAAGGCTTTTAATTAACACCCTCGGACAATTTACGGATCAAAAGCTTCTACAGGACACCAAATGGAGGGAGAAAGCGGAGCAAGGTACGTTAACGCTCTCGGAGCTGGCATGGCTGAATACAATGATACTCTCGCGAAAATAAATGAACCCCGCCGACCTCTACGGTCTGCGGGGTTCATCATTTATTTTAAGACATATTCAGCCAAAACCTTCTGAAGATCGTAGATGTTCAGGTTCTTGTTGAATGTTTTTTGGATGGGCGCGACGCTGCCTGATATCCAAATCTTCAGCTCGGCATCCAGATCATAGTTTCCGGCTGTTTCGATGCTGAAATGAGTAATGCTTTTGTAAGGATAGGAATGGAAATCGATTTTTTTGCCGGTTATTCCTTGTTTATCAATGATGATGAGGCGTTTGTTCGTAAAAATAAACATGTCGCGAATGAGCTTGTACGCTCTTTCTACATTCTCCGATCTACTGAGCAAGTTGCCAAATTCCCTTTGCGCCTCGTCAGGATTTACTTCAGAGGCGTTCCCCATTAATGCGTCCAAAAAGCCCATTTTAACACCATCCCTCTAATTCCATATGTACCTAAAAATAGTTCCTTCGTTTACTTTATGCGCAGACAAGCAATAATAGATGGCTTTTTTAGGCATCTGCTCATTTCCTGCAAAAGCCCATACACTTTTGCCCCAGAATCATAGGATACTGTGTAAGTTAACAAAAAGGAGATGAACAAATGAGCTATGGAGTAGCAGGTGCTAATGTAGGTCCTGGAAACTGCGCACCTTACCCAGTTGCAGGAGTAGGCGTAGGCTGCGGCGGTGGCGGATTCTCAAGTATTGGATTTATTCTTGTCCTTTTTATCCTTCTTGTCATCATTTCTCGTTCTTGGCTGTAAGCAATAATTAAGCCAAAGCGTAAACGCAAGGCTTTCCAAACGCTTTCTAACTAAATGAAAGTATAATAACATCCCCATAGCCCTGAGCCATGGGGATGTTATAGTTTATCATATGGGACAAGTTGCTAATGATATTATTATTCTACAATGGAGCGAGCGACGAGAATAAGATCTAATAGATCGATGACACCGTCTTTGTTGACGTCAGCTTGTTTAATTTGTTCCCAATCCGCTGAGCCTTCGCGTTTGCCGTAATGAATAACGATGAGGGCCAAATCCGAAATGCTGACTTTGCCATCTTGGTTTTGATCGGCAGGGTTTGTCGTTTCTTTTGGCGTTACTTGGATATTTAATGTGTATGGAGCAGCATTAACTTCAGTTTCGCCGTTTGAAATTAAGATCGAATCCGCAGTTACTTTACCTGTAGTAACCGTTTGTGTTTCTTTTGCTTTAAAAGTAAGCTCCACAATCTGTTTACTGCCGGTAACCGCGTTTTCTACCCCTTCGCTAGCAAGAATGAGTCGGAGTTTACCTTTCTCATCATGGATGGTATTCACAATTTGAACCTTTTCAAGAAGTGAACGGCTAGCTACATATTCAAATGCATTCGGGTCATAGTTAAATGAGATATCTTGTGCATAAACGTTGTCCGAAACATCATTCAAGCCTAGCTTAATCGTAAAGGTTGAACCGGATACGACAGACGTTTTTCCTTCCAATACAGCAGTTGGACGGGATGTTACTGTCCCTTCTTCTTTAACGGAAGCGGTGAAGTTAGGCAATGACTCTTTTCCTTGTCCACTTGCGATCATCGCTTGATGAAGCACCGCAGATGCACCGTTATTTTGGGACTGCGTTACTAACCGTACAATAGGCTGATCCGGCGAGATGGCGGAATCTGCTGTAAGGACGATTCTTGTTTTTCCATTGGCACTTTCATTTCGTAATACGGTAACGCCAGCTTGAAGCGGCTTAATCGATTGGACAGTTAGTTCGCCAGTCTCTAATTCGATATCCAAGGCTTTAGCATCTGTGTTCAGATGACTAACGGCGAGTTCATAACCTTTTAATTGTTTAGAAGTGGTGTCAACAATTTTGGTTAACTGAAGATTCGGAGCATCCGGTTTGTTCTGATCCTTCTGAGGGACGAACATGCCATCAATCGTCTTGGAATCGCCAATCGGCGAATCGACCTCCAGTGCAGCTAATATCGTTGCAGCGATATCCTTCGTTGTTCCTCCTTGCAAAAGCTTCTCCTTACCTACATCCGTTGCAATTGTTCTTCCGTTTGCTGCGATAAATACCGTTTTGGCAAGCGGCGAATCTTGTCCATGGGCAGTAGCACTGCCGAGCGTATGATCTGCGTTTTCTGTGCCGCCGCCATGATCGGCTGTCATTAGAATAAGCGTATCGTCCAGCAGGTTTTTGCTGCCGAGCGAGTCATAGATCGTTTTTACAAGGTTATCTGTTTCCATAAGTTTTGCGTAATAATCCTTCGTATAGAAACCGAGCGAGTGTCCGACACCGTCCACATCATCCAATTGGAAGAAAATAAGGGATGCATCGTATGCTCTGCCGTCTGCCGCATATTTTGCAAAAGCATTTACATTAGCTTTATCGCCCGCAGAATATCCTTCGGCACCAAGGGACGGTTCAATATGTCCATTAATGATGTTGGACCAGGTTGTGAAGGCAGCAAGCTTAGTCTCCGGGAATTGTTCACGCAATTTTTTGAAGACGGACGGGTAAGGCGATGTTTCACTATAGGTATTATTTGCGCTAATCGTATTGTCAATTTGATGCTTGCTGTAGTCCACACCATTTAACATAGCACCCCAGTTAGGAGATGAAACGGTAGGCAGCGTCGTTGTGACGGAATAACTAGCAGCACTTTTCTCGATGATGCCGCGCAGTGCAGGCAGATTTAATCGGTCGCCTACCGTTTCCTTCACAGAGCTTGGAGTTTCCCAGTATGGCGCATCCTTTGATACCGACATGCCGGCACCGTCGATGCCGATAACGACAACTCGTTTGTAAGGCATATATTTTACTTTATCAGCAATATTGGTTAGTTCTTGAACGGACTTCCCTTGAGCCAAGGCAACATCACCAATCGTAATATGACTGTCTTTGTTAATATCCTCAGATGCTTTTGTATTAATCTGAACAGTTTGCGCAGGCGTGTTCAACGTTTCCTTCACATATTTATTACCACCTACGAAAAATTCAGCAGAAGTCACTTGTATCGTGCCTTGTCCACTTGCATCCTTCGCAAAAAAGTAAACATCAGACAGCGTAGATGACGCGAATTCTAAAGGGTTGGTTTTGTTATATACACTTCCAGCTGGGAGCTCCAGCTTAACGATGCCTGGTGTTGAAGTGTCTACTTTCGTTGCTTTCGTTGCACGTGAGAATGTGAATTTGCTGCTGTCATAGGCAATTTCTACGCTCGCGCTGTCGATCGCGGTTGTCATGGAAGGGGTGCGCAGGTCGAGCATTTGCCTAAATTCTGTGCCAGGAGCTGTGGCTGTTGCACCTACGAATTTTAGCGTGCCATTGAATTTATCGCTGATTACAATGGGCGGAGCACTATTGAAAATTTCTATAACCTCTTCAGGGGTGATCGCACGATTCAAAATGAGAACCTCATCGAGCTGCGCTTCCAAAGCTGCAGAATATTTGCCAGTGCCATCATTGCCGAGCATTGTGGAAAGACCAGAATCGATCGTTCCTGTGCGACCAGTAATGCTAATGGCACTTGCGATATTATTGAATTTGGTCCCGTTCGAAGTAGAGACTGCAACAGGCACGCCATCTTTATAAAAATCTACGCGTCCGACGGTACGGTCATGCGAGATGACGATATGGTGCCAGCTCCCATTAGCGACGTTTGGAATATCAGCATCTATACGTGTTCCGCCTGCCGTGTTGAAATTCCATCTTAGCCTTTTATCGGATTGAAGAGAAAGGTTGTAGCCAACATTAGCACCGCTGTTCCAGTCTTTGTTGGATAGAATGGAAGGATCGGAATCTACGCCGGAGGACTTCACCCAGAAGGAGAAGCTGAAGCTTTTATCGACTCCGAATTGGAKCTGTGATGGCTTGCCTAGATTTACGTATTGTTTATTGGCACTAGTTGAACTTAAAGAAAGGGCTTGTCCGATTCTTCCGGGAACGAAAGTTGGAGTGCCGACGATGTCAGCCGAGAGATTGTTTGTGGAACTATCAGCGGCATTGTTCTCAAAGCTGAACTTTGCATGCAGGTCGGCATTCACAACAGCTGCAAAAGCGGTTTGGCTGAGCGGAACAAATCCTCCTGATGCGGTAATTAATGTAACGGCAGCAAGCGTGGATACAAATGCTTTTTTTATCGTCTTATTCATGAATAATA
>NZ_JBFTSN010000443.1:0-5051 GCF_056400045.1 Paenibacillus sp. 01L418 | reverse complement strand
CCAAAAATGAGTCCATTAAACAAAAAGGTTGGAGGGAATAAAATAAATACAAGTACCATTCCCCCGGTAATCATCCATGCGCTTCGATAAGCAGGATGTACAGAAGGAACTGCTTTTCCGCTAAATAGAATAAATAGTGAATAACTGACTGCAGATAACAGGCCGAGTATAACTCCCATTATATTGAACTGTCCTGTGCCCTGCTCAATGATGCCTGCTGCAAGCAAAGTACCGCCGAATAAGATAGCAATTGTAAAAAACATAATGCCGTTTGGACGTTTCCGCTGTCCTACCGCTTGAATTAATACACCAATCCATGTGAACTGAAAGAGCAATATAATCGCAAGCGATGCTGGGATGTAGCGAAGAGATTGGTAATACAATAAACCTGTAATAGCGGTTGGAGTTCCAGCGGCCATTAGAATGAAACGTTGTTTCCATGTCATGCTGCTCGTGCGAATAGATGTATTAGCCTTACTTTGATTAGTTGAGCTCTGGCTGCGCTTCTCACGCCATTTCATAATGAAAGTGAGTATCCAAGCGAGCAAAAAACCTGTTAACAATTGACTGCCTACAACTTCACCAAGCTCATAGCCGCGGCCATAAGCAAGCACAACAATAGTGGATAAAATGCCATAGCTTGCAGCACCTAGAAAAACCGAAAAAATATACTTCATCTGTGTGAATCCCCCTCATGAAAATTTAAAAATTTGCGCATAAAAAAATCCCAACTGCGAATATAGGATCAATGATGATTGATCTCATATTCGTAGTTGGGAAGTAAGGCTTCCCGTAGAAACCCTCACCCTGTTCAAGCTGTAACTCCGTGAGGTTATACGAATTATTTAGTTGTGGAATACGTCTTAAGCACATTGAATATTACATGACAAGTAAAGTGCTGTCAATAGATAATAAACTGGAAGTTCAGAAAATAGGCGATTTTCACATCACTTTTTTGCATCTTGCTCCCTATGCTGCATGCGATTATGCTATGATAATACGACGTGAATATGGCTGTTATATGGAGTGAGATAGATATGAGCAAATCAGTAATAAATGGTACTGTAAAATCGGTTTGCCCTTTTGATTGCCCGGATACTTGTGGTCTGAGCATCACCTTCGAGGAAGGCAAAATAACGAAAGTAACAGGTGATGCAGAGCACCCGGTAACCCGCGGAGCAATTTGCAATAAGGTAAGACAATTAAATGATCGCGTGTATCATCCTGAAAGACTGCTCTACCCTCTTCGCCGCGTAGGTCCCAAAGGCGAGCATTCATTCGAACGGATATCTTGGGAAGAAGCATATGAGGAAATTGCCTCACGGATGAAAGGGATTATTTCCGAGCATGGAGCGAGTGCCATATTGCCTTATAGTTTTTATGGCAATATGGGCGTTTTGAATGCAGAAGGAATGGATCGACGGTTCTTTCATCGACTCGGCGCTAGTCAATTGGACCGCGCAATTTGCAACGCTGCTGGCTCAACAGGCTATGCTTATACGATGGGTGCTTCCAGAGGAATTGATCCCGAAGAAACGATACACACGAAGCTGTTTCTTATATGGGGCTGCAATCTCGTATCCACAAATATGCATCAAACGATGTTGGCAACGGAAGCACGGAAAAACGGAGCAAAGGTTATTCATATTGATGTGCATCGCAATCGTACCTCTACTTGGGCGGATCAGTTCATTCATTTGCGTCCGGGAACGGATGCAGCGCTCGCTCTCGGCATGATGCATATCATCATCCGTGACGGGCTGACTGATCAAGCTTTTCTTGAGCAGTTCACGCTCGGTTATGAGGATCTCGCGAAGCAAGCAGCTGAATATACGCCTGAACGAGTGGAAGCTATTACGGGCGTACCGGCAGCGGAGGTCGAGGAGCTTAGCAGGCTGTATGGAACGACCACTCCCTCTTTTATCCGCATTGGCAACGGACTTCAGCACCATGATAATGGCGGAATGATCGTGCGAACAATTTCATGCTTGCCTGCATTGACTGGGCAATGGGATGTTCAAGGTGGCGGCGCAATGAAAGGCAACAGCTGGTATTCGCGGCTCAACGGTGAGAAAATTGAGCGCCCTGATTTAATGCCTGATCCGGATGTCCGTACGATCAGTATGAATCAGCTCGGCGATGCTCTTCTAGATGTCGCTCCTCCAGTAAAGATGCTGTTTGTCTATAACAGCAATCCAGCAGTCGTAGCGCCTGACCAGAACCGAGTGCGCGAGGGATTGGCTCGTGAAGACTTATTTACGGTTACACATGATTTGTTCTTAACAGACACCTGCAAATATTCGGACATTGTATTGCCTGCAACTTCTCATTTTGAAAACTTGGATTTATACACTTCCTACTGGCATCTGTATTTGCAGCTTCACCAGCCGATTATGGAACCAATGGGTGAATGCAAATCAAACTTTACGYTCTTTAAGGAGCTCGCGCTTAAACTTGACTTTGAGCCTCATCTATTTGACATTTCTGAGCAGCAAATGATAAGCGAGGCACTTGATAGCGAAAATAATCCACTTCTTAAAGGCATTACTTTTGAAGCGCTGCAAGCTAATACGTGGATGAAGGCTGGCGGTAATGAGCTTCCTTCCTATACCTCGATGATTCCGACTCCTTCGGGTAAAATCGAGCTTTATTCGGAGAAAATGCTTATGAACGGCTTGCCACCAATACCCAATCATACGCCGCTTAGAGAGCCGGAGACGTATCCTTTTTGGCTGACGACTGGCCCGAATCACAGCTTCATTAACTCGACCTTCGCCAACCAAGAGAAGTTGCAAAAGCTTGAGAAGGAGCCTCTCCTTCATATGCATGCGGATGACGCAGAAGCACTCGGGCTCCTTAGCGGGGAACGTGTTAAGATACGCAATGATCGTGGTGAACTGGAGATGACGCTGCGCGTTGGTCAAGATGTACTGCCAGGTGTACTCGTCACGCAAGGCTTATGGTGGGAAGACAAGAAAAAAGGCCATCAAGCCGTGAATACACTGACGCCGCAGCGACTCGCAGATATGGGCGGCGGTGCTACATTTTTCTCGAATCGCGTTGAAGTTTTGAAAGCTGATGCAGCTCAATAATAGATAACCAAAAACACCTGAGTCCCTACGAAAAGTAGGAACTCAGGTGTTTTTACCTTTTTGCCTATGAATTAGTAGCTAATACCAACACGTTCTCGCACATAAGCACCGTTAAAATATTCCGAAACAGCGAATTCGGCCGTATCTGCAAAAGAAATCGATGCACTTCCAGAGGGCAGGATTTCCTTTCGCACACGATAACCGCCGCGCAGCTCCTCTTGAACGAGCCTTGTAGGACAGACGATGGTCCAGTCCAAATCAGTGTTAGCGAGTGCCCTATAAGCCTGCTCATGCTCTTTGGCTGCATCATGGTTTAAACGTCTGTTTTCACTGGACTGGTATCTAAGCAGCTCTGGCTGCAGCTCACTCTGCAAGATGCCCGCTGTACCTATCGTAACGATTCTTTTCACTCGGTAATGCTGCATTGCGGCAATCAAATTTGTGATGCCGCTGACAAGTGTTCCGTTGCCTTCCGTATTCAACGCACAAATGACTCCGCTCGCATCAACCATGGCTTCAAAAACATCATGCTGATTACGTACATCTCCGAGGTAACTCTCATCGATCATTTGCTCAGGCAGTCTTACAAATCGTTTAAATGGAACGTTTCTATCTTCAAGATAACTCGCAATAAATTGACCGGTCTTGCCTGTTGCTCCGAGAAGTAATAACTTTGAAGCTGTCATGATATGTACCCCTCTTATTAACAACGTTTATTCTGTTAAAGCAGCTCGTCAACGACATTTTGGGGGACTTGTCCCGTTAACGCGTTTACTAGGTTTTGAGCCGCAAGCATAGCCATATCAAACCTTGTATCCGAAGTGGCAGAGCCGATATGAGGCAAGGTTAATACATTAGCCATCGTCAGAAAAGGATGATCCGCTTCAATCGGTTCTTTTTCGAATACATCAAGGCCCGCAGCTGAGATCGTACCCTGCTCGAGAGCTTCAATCAAAGCTTGCTCATCTACCGTTTGCCCTCTCGATATATTAATAAAAATCGATGATGGCTTCATTAATTTAAACTCCGTTGCTCCAATTAGCTTAACCGTGTCTGGTGTCAGAGGTGCTAATAATAAAACAAAATCTGAATAAGCAAGCAGATCATTTAATTCAAAATAACGAACGCCCAGCTTCTCTTCCGCTTCTGGCTTGCGGCTGCGATTATAATAAACGACATCCATGTCAAACCCGAACCTAGCGCGACGGGCAACCGCCTCACCAATTCTCCCCATTCCAATAATGCCAAGCTTAGCGTGGTGAACATCTTTACCGAACAGTTTGACGCCATCGCCTGTCCTCCACTTGCCATCCTTTACGTATCGATCCAGCTCCGCAACACGCCTCGCTGTTCCCAGAATGAGTGCGAGTGCAAGATCCGCTACAGTGTCATTCAGGACATGCGGCGTGTTCGTTCCAATTATCCCTCTTGTACGCATTGCTTCAACATCAAAATGATTATAGCCGACGCTTATGCTGCTTACGACTTTCAAATGCGGCGCATGGTCAATTAATTCAGCATCAATTTTTGCTCCTGCCGTTAATAAACCATTTGCACTCGCCATCTTCAGAAGCAGTTGCTGACGGGTCATGGGCGTTTTCTCTTCCCATTTGTCTATTATACAGTGCTCTGCTATAAACGCCTCTACTTCAGCGGGGATCTGTCGATCAATGAAAACAGTTGGTTTCATTAGCAATCTCCTCTCAGCATTTGTCATTTATAAGCATAGCACAGTTTATCCATTCATTGCTGCTTGGCGCTTGATTAGATCTTCAATAACGATACATGCCATCGCTTCTACAACGGGAATAATACGAGGACAGATACACGGATCATGTCTGCCAATGGTCTCGATCATCTTCTCTTGACCGTGGATATCAATCGTATGCTGCGGCAAAGAGATGGATGAAGTTGGCTTAACCGCTATACGAAAAACAATTTCTTCGCCCGTGCTGATGC
>NZ_JBFTSN010000442.1:0-5067 GCF_056400045.1 Paenibacillus sp. 01L418 | reverse complement strand
GCCTTATCCATCAGCTAATCCAGCTCCTTCGTTTTTATCATAGCATGTCACATCACCATGAAATTTCTTTCATTTTAACAATTTCTTATAAGATTTTAAGCGATAAGAAACGGCTTGGCCGTCCTATGTAAGAGTAGGGTATCCGTTTCTCATACAAATAGAAGAATACTTTATCGCGTGAAACATATAAAATCTTCTATCAAAAATTCTTATATCTAAAAAAAAGAAACCTACATCCTAATTGACCGCTCATTTGCAGTCAGATAGGATGTAGGTTTTCCAAGTGAACAAATCTATTATAATGGCGGCTGCACCACTAGCAACTTCCCAAGCTGAATGACCGTTTGATCATACCAAGCTGGATGCTGCCGAACATGTTCCATACTTTTTGCATTGCCGCTTGCCTCAAACACGGCCGCTTTGTCTGTCTTCTCGTGATCGACTTCGAAACGAACCGTATGTTTCCCATTCGGTAGCTCCGGCAAGAAAACATATTGATTTCGATTATGATCGTTATAGGGTGTGAATCGATCGATAAGGAAGGGTTCCCCACCATCAACTGACACCTTCAATCGGCCAGAATCAGGCCCCCCGATATCGAATAGCCCGAGATGGGTCCCCTCGAATTGCACCGTGATAGCCTCTCCAGGATCGACAGCTCGCCATAGGCCAGGGAACAACCAATTGTACTCTCGCACTAACGCAAAATCATCGGGGGTCATGTAAGACCATCCTTCCGAAAAAAGAGTAAGATTATCCAGCGGCAGCATGGATGCATACTCCCAAGGATTAGCTGGGACCAACGGATTCCGAGGCAATTGATGTTCCAATCTTCCCTGATGATCGCGAAGCTCGCTTATTTTCTCAAATGACCGAGTAATCGTATTCGTATAAATCTGATGCCCTTCGGGAATTGTCGGATGGACCGAATCATGCGTAAAAATAACGGCTCCTGGATTGGACTGTTCTGCCCTTGAGGTGAAAATGAGCTTTCCATCGGAAACCAATTGACTGACCGCTACGCCCAGATGAATGGAAGGAATACCGTAATAATCAGCCACTTCCTCCTGCATAATAGCCCCCTTCTGGTATTCGCCGGCTTGAAATAAGGGCACATCTCGCTCCTTCAACGTATAAACGAACAAAATGTCGGTAAACGGGCTTCGCTTGCGGATCTGTCGGACAATTCCTTCGATCCTCGCCTTGGATTCAGGGACTCCGCCATCGTTACCAACAAATTCGACAAACACGAGATCAGGCTGATGACGCAGTACATCCGTCTCCAAGCGGGCGCAGCCAAGGTCTGATCCTGTCCCATCAATGCCTGCGTTCACAGAGCGGATTTCCGAATTGGGATATTTACCTCGAAGCCAATCTCCCGTCATGACCCTATATCCTTGAGAACGTGTATTGCTGCCGCCAAAATAGACAATTGTCACGGTTTCCCCATGTTCCAACTTCGAAATGACATTAGGCAGCCCTCTTCGAGGGAATAGTTCCTTCATCGCGACTTCACCTGCCCTCACTTATTAATTTCGGAGCAAAGCATTTTACAGCAAACACTTCATAGTAAGGAGAACCGTAGGTTGCGCAGAAATGAATCTGGATTCGGGTTACGCGTTTCGCATCCACCTTATGTTTATTCAGTGTCAGATAATTACCGCGGATAATGATTTTACTCTCGGTTCCGTCTTCTAAGGTCAAGGTCACATCATAATCTTGGATAAGGAGCTCGATCGGATCGTCGAAATGCTCCAAATCCAGCCGTGAATTGAACACAAGATGGATTTCCTCCACATTTTTGGGGCTTGCAAAGCAGAATTCCAACCATTCCTGTCCTTCTGTACGTTCAGATATCCAACCGTTCGGCAGACCATAAGGTCTGGAGAAGCCATTGACGACATTCTCTGGGCTATACATATTTTGGGATGGCACCAGGTCTTTGAAGCAAATGCTCTTATTAAGCTTCTTCAGCTTAGACGGAACCTCTGGCCTATAATGGAAGCTGACCGCTCCTGTCAACTTCTCTTCATTTCCATATACAGCAAGGCTCGCCGCACCTTCCAGTACGATGTAGATTTTGTCGTCAGCCGGCTTCTTGCAGCTGAGGTCCAGCGTAATCCAGTCATCGTGACCTGCTGCGATAACTAATCGGTAATCTTTCAGCTCGCTGGCAGGAATATAGTTTTCCTTCCGCTCCCCGCCAAACAGCTTCACTTGCAAAGTTTCCGAATGCTCGGACCTATTTTTAATCTTGATCCGTACGCTTTCAGCCGTGGATGTCTGAATCGGCAAGACCAAACATAACGCGTTCTCCAAGGAAATCTCTTCGGTTGAATGAAGATTATCATAGCTTCGCTGAGACGAGGCATGAATCGTTAATCCGTCAGCGAAATAAGGATCCAACTCCTCTTGAAGCCCTACAATCGTTTGCCCGTCTCGAAGCAGCTGCGCTTGAAGCTCATCCATATGGGCTGTGACTATTTCCGCGGGGTCTGCCTCGTATTTTAAGCATAACGCAGCAGCCGTTCCTACCGCCTGCCCCATACAACCGCAGGTTGCCATAACCCTTGTAGACCCGAAAGCCACGTGGGTAGCGCTTATATTGCGGCCAGCGAACATAAGATTAGGAATATTGCGTGAAAATAAGCTGCGGAAAGGGATATTATACAATCCCGGCACGAAATTCCACGCTGTAGCCGGCCCCTCATCGTAGATGCCTTTATTCGCATGCAGATCCATATACCAGCCTCCGACAGATACTGCATCCTCGAAATGAGGTTTTGCTGTAAGATCGTTCTGAGAAAGCATGTRCTCCCCTATGAACCGCCTCGACTCCCGCTTTCCCGGAATCGGGCATACATAATCCAGGATGAGATTGTCCACATCATCAAACTCGCCGCTATTTTTGATATAATCCCAAATCCCGTATACCAATTTACGCAGTTCCAATGCGATGTCTTCATTATTCTTAATAATATCCATGTGCCCGCCGTATTCGAGCCACCACAATCCGCCAAGACCGTTGATTTTCCTTGGAAAAGAGCGATGGTTTAAGCCTTTTCTAATACTATCAAAAAATGGCAACTTCGTAATATCATACGCAAAGCCAGGTCTTTTGTATGGAACGGAATAGTCTACGTTACGAGCTTGAAACAGAATCGTATCGCCCATGGTGTAATGATCCGCCACTTCAGGAGCCAAATCCTCCTTGTATTCATGCTTCGCCTCTCTTCCCCAACGGAAGTGAGCACCTGCTTGATAACCAACAATTCCATCGCCGGAGCAATCGATGTAGGTTCGGCTTTCAAAACGAAATTTTCTTTCAGAAGCGAGTTGAAGGCCTTCCACCCATTGAATTCTGCCGTTCTCCATCCCCGTTTCATGCACGCATGTATTCAGGAATAGAGAAATATTAGGCTCAGCATAAACCATGTCGAGCAAGACCGTATCCGAAAGCGAAAGCATAAGCTTCTTGTTGTATAACGGATTATAATGAAAGATCTTCAGCTTGAGTTCTTCTACCAACCCGCCCTCACGAGCATAATAGGATGGACTGTTTCCGAGATATGCAGACCCGTTGATATGAACCCTGACCTCGCTGCTCGCATTTCCTCCAAGAACCGGCCGATCATTAATTAGTGAAACCTGCAGCCCTTGGCGTGCGGCAGCAATAGCAGCACAAATTCCAGCAATACCTCCGCCTACGACGGTTACATCTGCTTTTATAAGCTCCATTTTGATAACCTCCATGATTAGATCCTTCTATCATGGTAATTGTTTTGGTCCCCTTTTTTTTACATGATTTCGCGAAAAAATCATACATTTTTTGCAACCTTATTTGGATTCGTACCGTGTCATTTTTATCCGGTATTGCTTAGGAGTCTCACCCGTATATTCTTTAAATAGTTTGCAAAAGTAACCTTCATTGACGATTCCTACTTCCTCGCACAATTCCAATAAAGAATAATCCTGAACATTTAACAGCTCGAGAGCTAATTGAATTTTTTTACGGTTGATGTAGCTAATCACGCCTTCGTTCATTGTTTTTTTGAATAAGCTGCTAAAATACGACGGAGCTAAATTCACATCCTCGGCAATAGCCTCCAGCGTTAATCGCTGTTTCAGATTTTTTTCTATAAACTGCATAGCACTCATGATTTCTGCACGATGTAATAGCTGGCCAGCATGGACATATTCGAATGTGAAGTCGCCAATATAGGCAAGCTGCTCTTGAAATGCCATAAATTCCATGGGGAATTCTGCTACTTCTGTGGCCAGCTTGTTCCCTGATTTAAACTTTATAGTAATGTCTCTATACAAGTCTCGAAGCATGGGTGCCATGATAGACTTATGGATTTTATGGTCCGAAACAAATTGGTTCAAATCAGCAAGTTCTTTCTCCAGCTCTTCCTTGGAAATCTTCCTTTTCACCCACATAAGAAAATCAGCTAATTTCTGCTGAAAGTCTGCTTTTTTGTCATTATGGTATGGGAACCGATGCATGGGTGTTTTTACTATTTTCTCTGTATGATAATAGAAATCCTCACTCACATTTTTAGCTTCCGTGTACGCTTGTTTGATCGATTCCCAGCCTCGATGCGGACCTCCAAAAGCGACGGATACCCTTTGATTCAAATATTGCTGCAAATGAGAGACGATCTGTCCTCCCAATGATTGGCAAGCATATTCCGTTTCCATATCACTGCGGTTATTTTCYCAGGAAAGAAAACCAATAAAGCGATTATCGGACAGATCCGCAGCTACGCCACTTCCACCATTCATCACCGTTTCCTCGATTACATTCGTCATCGCATATTTCAAGATGTTTTGATCAGCGGCTGAGTATTCGTTCCGGAAACTTTCATACGTATTCATTTCAACAATGAAGCAGCAATAGTTGGCTTGAAAGAAATGGAACTGCATGCGATTGGCAAAATCCGATGCCCGATGGGAAGGAATTTCGCCTCTGATCAGTTCGTTAAAAAATTGCTTTCGGACTCTATATTTATTTTCAAGCACGGATACGTTTAACGATTGAAATTCCGCTTCTTTTTTCTTCACTTC
>NZ_JBFTSN010000441.1:0-5101 GCF_056400045.1 Paenibacillus sp. 01L418 | reverse complement strand
GTTCAATTGTATGTAAATTTAAGAAATAAGGGATCCTATGTCCGTTATATCGAGAAAAAGCATGATTATCATCAAATAAGGGATCTGATGTCCGTTATTTAAATGAAGAAATTTAATAGACTGTTTCAAGCGATGGTTTTGAACTGTTTTTGGCATGGAAGCGGATGTCCTTCACTTCATTTTTTATACAGAAACTGAACCATTGATTAAAAAAAGACCCTTTTGCATCATAAGTTCATTAAACATATATCACAATTTCGATATAATCTTGCGCAATAGACCAATCTTGTGTTAAAAAAACTTTAAAACCTAACACAGATATGAGACAATGGATGTCGAGTAATGAGACTAGTCAATTATAAAAGAGGTGAACGGCTCATGCAGCCCAAAAGTAATATCGTCCACCTTCCCGTCTATCAACCCGGAAAGCCGGTTGAAGATGTTAAGAGGGAGCTAGGGTTAAAAGAAGTCATCAAACTTGCATCTAATGAAAATCCGTTTGGCTGTTCTGAACAAGTTAAAGCAGCAGTCATTGAAGAATTAGGCAATTTTAATATTTATCCAGATGGTGCGAGCGTTGAACTAACGGCTGCACTTGCGGAAGAACTTGGCGTAGATACGAATCAAATTATTTTTGGCACGGGCTCCAGTGAAATTATTCTTATGATTAATAGAGCGTTTATCGTTCCTGGCGACGAAACGATTATGGCGGACGAAACTTTCCCGCAATACAAGCATAATGCAGAAATTGAGAATGCAACGATCATAGAGGTTCCTTTAAAAGACGGCAAGCATGATTTGCCTGCAATGCTGTCTAAAATTACTGAGCGAACTAAAATCATTTGGATTTGCAATCCGAATAATCCAACGGGTACCATTGTCACACTGCCTGAGCTTTCTGAGTTTTTGCAGCAGGTGCCAACGAACGTGCTTGTTGTACTTGATGAAGCCTACGGGGAATACATCGATGACCCGCAGTTTCCAGACGGAATACAATTGCTGCGCGAGCACCGCAATTTAATCGTGCTGAGAACTTTTTCGAAAATTTTTGGCCTAGCTGCATTGCGGATTGGTTATGGCGTTGGGCATCCTGATGTCATTCGTTATACGAATCAGGTGCGTGAACCATTCAACACGTCGCGAGCGGCACAAGCTGCAGCGAAAGCAGCACTTGCTGACAAAGCATTTATTGACTACTGTCGTGACCAAAATAAACAAGGTCTTGCTTATTTGTCGGAGCAATTTGATCGCCTTGGCTTATCTTGCTTCCCTGCATACGGCAACTTCGTAATGGTAGATGTGAAGCGTCCATCACCTGAAGTATTCGACGGTTTGCTGCGCAGAGGAATTATTTCAAGACCGCGCTGGACTTACTACCCGAATCATATTCGGATTACAGTTGGTACAAGTGAGCAAAATGAAAAATTCATTACAGCACTAGAACAGGTTTTGCAAGAATCGGCGGTGCAAGGATAAAGTTATGACGACTGTAGCGATTTTTGGAGTAGGGCTGATCGGTGGTTCGATCGCCCTTTGTTTTAAAGGAAAACCAAATATTACAGTAATCGGACATTCAAACCGCCCCTCGCAGGTAGAGAAGTACATGCAGCGGGGTGTGGTTGATTTTGCAACGACTTCAATGCAAGAAGCGGCCGAGCAAGCAGATTTTATATTCGTTTGTGTACCGGTCGGCAACATTGAGGAATATATCGAGAAGCTCAGTGCGTTTAAATTAAAACCCGGCTGTATCATTACAGATGCTGGGAGCACGAAGGCTTCTGTTATGGCATGTGCAAAATCACTTGATTTTGGACAAGCTACTTTTATTGGCGGGCATCCGATGGCTGGCTCTGAGCGTACAGGAGTTGAAGCGGCTTCATCGCATCTATACGAGAACGCCTTCTATGTGCTGACACCTGATGAGAATACGCCTGAGGAAGCAGTGGAGCGTCTAGTTGATTTACTCAGCCATACGAAAGCGAATATCGTAAAAGTTGATGCGAAAGAGCACGATGAGATAGCAGGCGCGATAAGCCATTTGCCGCATATCATTGCCGTGTCACTTGTGAATCAGGTTCGCGGATATAACGAAAATAATATGCTATATGAATCGTTAGCAGCAGGGGGCTTCCGCGATATTACACGGATAGCATCAAGCGATTCGATTATTTGGCGTGATATATTAATTAATAATCGCAAGGTTTTGCTTGAGCTGCTGCGCGATTGGAGCAAGGAAACGGATAAATTTGTGTCTATGCTGGAGAGTTCAGATGGGGATGCGATTGCTGAAGCTTTTGAAACAGCAGGTCAATTCCGCAGCAAAATGCCTGAGCGCCGCAAAGGCATGATTCATTCTGCATTCGACTGTTATGTCGATATTCCAGATCATCCTGGTATTATCGGTAAAATCACAAGTGAGCTTGGGAACAGCCTTATCAACCTGAGCAACATTCATATTATTGAGAGCAGAGAAGACGTGCCAGGCGTTCTAAGACTTTCATTCCGAAGTCAAGAGTATCTGGATCAGGCTGTTATCGTACTTACTGCTAAAGGCTATGACGTACACCTTTAATCGGGTGTTCGTCATTTTTGATTAAAAAAAGCGTTTACAATTTATTTCGAACAAAATAAAAACGCTTATTGACAAAATGGAAGCGTATACATATAATAAAGGTACAGTATGGTTTCTCTCCACTCCTATCCAAATCCTGTAGCTTTCATAATGAAAGCGGACCACTCCTCGGAGTGGTTTTTTTTTTTAAAAAATAGAACCTCATTATTCTTGTAAGATGATTTTGTGTAGTTAATCTCTTGTATTTCACCCCATCTAAAGTGAATTTGTGTGGTTCTGTTTGGAATTATTTTTTCTATAATAAGTTCTGTCATGATACGTTTATCACGTGAATCTAGTCCGAGTTCAAATGCGATTGCAAGTTCACTAAGAAGGTCATCAAAATTCCCATATTTATTATTGGTTTTTGGTATAGGCATTTTTTCAAGTTTTTTATTAATTTCTTTTTGCCTGTTTTCGTACCGCTTCATTAAATCATTATAATGTTGCTCACTGAGTTTTTTATAGATATAGAAATCATCAAAAACATCCTGAATTGCCTTTTCTAAACTGTTATATTCATTTTGTAATTGTTGAAGAACATTTGTTGTCTCATCTATATCGTCAACTAATTTGCTCGATATTTGTTCTTTACTGTACCTACCATTACTGATATCAACAATTCTTTTTAGAACTGCATCATTGAGTGAAGGGAGGTCAATCACTGGACTATTACAATTTCCATGTTCATTTTTATTACTACATACATATCTTCGTGTTTTCTTGCTTCCTGTTTGTCTTGAATACATTTTGCCACTACACATTGGACACTGTAGGATTGAAGATAATAATTGTCGCTCTCTACCTCTCCAAAAGTTTTCTCGACCAAACAACGTACTCTGAACATATGTATAATCATCCAAGCTTACTAAAGCATCATAGCCTATTAGTGGATATAAAACTCCCTTCCAATTTTGCATAGCAGCATAGGTTGGATTAGTTAACATATAACGTACTCTTCGTGGTGTCCATTCGACATTTGTTTTTGTGGTTACTGAAGCACTTTTTAGCCATTTTGAGATAATGTAAGGTCCTTTTCCCTCTTTTGCCATTTTAAATGAGTGTATGACTGCTTCTGCATCTAATCCATCAGCTTTAAAAACACCTTCTTTCTTTATTAAACCAAATGGGGCAGGTCCACCATTCCAACGTCCTTTTTCTGCATTTGTTTTTTTGTTATCACTAGTAACATCACTAAGATTATCACTATAATATTCATTGAAATTAACAAGTATATTAGCAACTAATCTTCCTGTTGGTGAACTGAAATCTAATAGTTCAGCAGTGGAACAGATATCTACATCTAATTTGGATAAAGATTCATGTATAAGTAGAAAATCTTTTTTCCTACGTGTTAAGCGGGAGAGATTAAAGATTACAAATTTTCGAACACGTTTATGAGATTTTATGTATTCCAGTGATTTCATAATGCCTGGTCTTTTAAGGTAGCTGATTCGAAAACCAGAATAATCGATGTCTTTGAAGACATCTACAAGTTTCCAATTGTTAATATCACAGAATTGTTTAATTTTTGTTAATTGAGTTTGTTCTGATATATCTTCTTTATCATCGCGTTCATCACTTTGTCTTATATAGCCTATTGCTTCTATTTGATCATCTTGTTGATACGTATTATTTTCAATTCTATTTTTTACAACCAACCTAATAACCTCCTTGTTACCTTTATCAATATCTCTTCCTGAGTTCAATTACTTTCCCTAGAATGATCACTTCACAACTAGATACAAGTAATGGTTGCATTTTTTTATTTGATGGAATGAGCATACACAAATTATCTTGAAAAAGAACTCGATAAATGTTGGCATTAGTATTATTAATTGACACTAATGCAATATCGTTATAACTTATTTCTTCTGTAGCAGTACAAATAACTATATCACCTTCATTAATAAAGTCTTCAGTCATAGTATTTCCTTGYACACTGACGGCAAAGACTTCATTGTCTAACACATTAGAAATATCTATATATTGAGTTTCTAATATTCGTTTTGAACGGTGCTTTCCTGAAAAACTTTCATAAACAGGGAGTTCTATGAACTGCTTGTTTGTTTCTTGAATATTATCTTCAGAAATCATAGTACTCAAGCGTATAAATTTCAATTTTATTTCTTCAGGAGCGCGTTCAAGAAAAGAAGCTGTTAGTAGTTGTTCAATGTTTCCTCCTGTAACTTTAGCTAAAGCTCTAGTTAAATCATCTGTTGCAGGTCTATCTGTCTTACCATTTTGTAATTGACTGATGTATCCTTTACTAATATTGAAACCGAAATTTGTTAATTCCTTTGAGATATCATGCAATGTAAGACCCGATTGAGCAATATAGCTTTTAAGCATTTGATGATAAGTCATCATTTCACCTCACATGTTTATAATCTGTATTTTAATAAAAGTTTCACCAAAAAGTCAACATCATAATTATTTAACTGTTGACTGAAACTTGCGTATATTTTACTATTGATTTATCTGAATGAT
>NZ_JBFTSN010000440.1:0-5155 GCF_056400045.1 Paenibacillus sp. 01L418 | reverse complement strand
GACGTACACCGGAGAATGTTGCTATTTACTTAACATAAGCAGCACCGATTCGATAAGAATCTATATTATGGATTCGCTTAATCGCAGGCCGCTGACGCCAAACGTTTTCCGCCATGGCCAGAAAAAGATCTTATCTGGTTCATTGAGGAATACTCCCCCTACTCTGGAGGATTGGCAGCGCGATATTCTATCTATGCTTCGCGATGAGATGCTCTATTTCTGGCCGCAAATCATCGAAACAAAGATTATGAACGAAGGCTGGGCATCCTACTGGCATCAGCGAATTATTCGCGAGCTTGATCTGACTAGCGATGAAACGATTGAGTTCGCTAAGCTAAACTCCTCTGTCGTGCATCCATCACGGCACACCTTGAATCCCTATTATTTGGGCTTGAAAATATTCGGGGATATCGAACGCCGATTCGATAATCCAACGAAGGAAGAACAAGCACGCTTCGGACGCGTCCCCGGCAAGGGCAGAGAAAAAATGTTCGAGGTACGCGAGCTCGATTCAGATATAGATTGTGTTCATCTGTGATGGGAAGAAAACGAGTCGGAAGTTTGTTTGAGTTAATAGGATAGTACTTCTTAATTCTGCATTGAAAGTATAATACTGAGACAAAAAACCCGATCTATTTTGATCGGGTTTTCTATTTTTCGGACAGAGGAGGCGAAGTGGGTCGATAACTCTTATATACAGAATATTTCCTCCATCATTTTCAAGCACCAATAAGAGTTATTGATTAGTGCATCATACGTCGCAGGTTCCACTTTGCCGCCCGTAATGAGTTCGCGGTGCTCCGACACGTAGATGTTAATGCCCTTTGTCGATATTCAATTTGTAAAGTGAAGCAGGCTGTTTTCAGGGAGAGATCAAAGTCCTGCTAATTGTATAAATGGGGCTCCACTGCTTAATAATACCCGGATTCGAATAAATTTTTTGAAAATGTCCGAGACATCTCAAAAAACAAAAAGCTTCGGCACAAGCCGAAGCCTTCTGACGGTGACTCTCTGTTCCTGTGGCAAATACGTTCCTCCGAGCGTCAACGTAGATTCTTTGCCCATACGGAGAGTATCGGCTAAGGGTAAACATCATCGCAGCGTCTACTCGACATCGATAGACGATCATACCTCGACATTAGTAAGCCTGACTCCACATGTATCCGAAAAAGAAGGAGACTCTCTACCAAGCCTATCTGCGCCAAGACCATTTTATTGTTGGTCCGGTAGACGTAATGCGTTTTCTGAAGTTTGTGCTTGATCTAAAAATTCCTCKGCTTGGGTCAATTGCTGCCGGGCCGTCTCCAAAGCTTGTGAATTTGTTGCCGCATTAGGTTCACTTATCGAGTTTATCGCCTGGTTTAAAGCCGATTGCGCCTCAGAAACTGCGTTAAATGCATGCTGCTCCAGCGTATTGCCGCTCGAGTTAAGTGTACCTTCTGCCGGTTTTCTTGCATTTTCGGTGGCTAGATCAATTTTGTTTTCATTGGGCAAAGCGAGTCATCCTCCCTTGAGCAAAGATCATTAATTTAAACAGAAATAAGTATGCGGATGAGATTTTGTTTATATTCCTGCGACTGCATGGGAATATCCGGATCCCACATTTCCGGCAAACAATTTTAGTATAAGATCCGGTGCCTCGGAAAATCTAACGTTGATGAAAAAACAGGAGGTGATAATTACTCAATGAATACGCCAACGCTAGCGCCGCACGAATCGATGGAACTACATGAAGCGTTAAACTTTAAAACGCTCTGCATCGCTAAGTCAAAACTTATGCAAGGCTTGGTCTTTGACCAAGAGCTAAAAGCGTTAATGCAGAAAGACGTAATTCAATCCACACAACAAATCACCGAGCTGCAAGCAATCTACGCAAGAGTTCCTTTCCAAGCGCCTGTTCCGAATAGCCCGACACCTATAACACATTAAAGGGGAACGCAAATGAATACCGATTATTTAGACCCGATTAATTCATTAAATATGCCAGAAATGGCAGATATGACTTTTGCAATGGACTTCCTTCTTCGTGCCAAGGAGGGTGTGCGAAATTTATCCATCGCCCTGACGGAAACGGCTTCTCCGGATGTAAAAGCGCTGCTGCGCAATCATCTTAAGCAGGGGATTGCAATGCACCAAGAAATCACGGAGCTCATGATTCGTAAAAAATGGTTCCATCCTTACGAGCTGAACGAACAGTACCAACTCGACCAGCTTTCGGCGAAAAATACGGTGATGATCGGGCAGATGAATTTGTTCCCGGGTGATACGTCGCGTAAAGGGATGTTTGATCGGACCCCAGATGAACATATTGGAGGACATAAAGCATGAAGGCGGTAACGTATCAAGGGATTAAAAATGTCGTAGTCAAAGAGGTGCCGGATCCGAAGATTGAGAAACCGGACGATATGATCGTAAAGATCACCAGTACCGCCATATGCGGTTCCGACCTTCACCTTATTCACGGGATGATCCCTAACCTTCAGGAGAACTATGTCATCGGGCATGAACCGATGGGGATCGTAGAAGAGGTAGGCCCAGGCGTGACAAAGGTAAAGAAAGGCGACCGTGTGATCATCCCATTCAACATCGCATGCGGAGAATGCTTTTTTTGCAAAAACCAGCTGGAAAGCCAATGTGACAATTCAAACGAACACGGGGATATGGGCGCATATTTTGGCTACTCCGGAACGACCGGCGGATATCCTGGCGGGCAAGCCGAGTATTTACGAGTCCCGTTCGCAAATTTTACCCACTTCAAGATTCCCGAAAACTGCGAACAACCGGACGAAAAGCTAAGCTTGATCGCCGATGCCATGACGACGGCATTCTGGAGCGTAGATAACGCCGGCGTAAAGAATGGTGATACGGTCATCGTGCTCGGCTGCGGTCCAGTCGGACTACTGGCCCAGAAATTCTGCTGGCTAAAAGGAGCAAAGCGGGTCATAGCCGTCGACTATGTCGATTACCGCTTACAGCATGCGAAGCGAACGAACAATGTGGAAATCGTAAACTTCGAACAGGATAAGAATATCGGCAACAATCTCAAGGAAATGACCAAAGGCGGCGCCGATGTCGTGATTGATGCGGTAGGAATGGACGGCAAGATGAGCGATCTCGAATTTCTAGCAAGCGGTTTGAAACTGCAAGGCGGCACGATGAGCGCATTTATCATTGCGTCTCAGGCTGTCCGCAAAGGCGGGACAATCCAAGTCACTGGGGTATACGGCGGACGCTATAACGGATTCCCGCTCGGCGACATCATGCAGCGCAACGTGAATATCCGTTCCGGACAAGCTCCGGTCGTTCACTACATGCCGTATATGTACGAGTTGGTTACGTCGGGCAAAGTGGACCCTGGAGATATTGTTACGCACGTCATTCCGCTCAGCGAGGCCAAGCGCGGTTATGAAGTGTTCGATACGAAAACGGACGATTGCATCAAAGTCATCTTAAAGCCTTGAATATGGATAGATACATGGGAGGACAATCCGAATGAATTCCAATTACGCTTTGCATGAGATGCTGGAGGTTCATGAAATAGCTGCGTTCAAGACGGTTTGCATGACCAAATCCAAAACCATGCAAGCTCTGGTAACCGACCCGGAGCTCATGCAAATTTTGCAGCAAGATGTGCAATTATCACAGCAGCAGCTTCAGGAGCTCGGTGGAGTGCTGTCTAAAATGATCCTATAGGAGATAAAACATGAACACAATATTAGAACACATGGCAGGGCTTCATACGCTGACCGATGACGTGATCGCAATGGATTATTTGATGAACGCCAAGAGCGAAGTCAGAAACTACGCCATGGCCGTGACCGAATGTGCCACCCCTGAAATCAAGCAAATTTTGATGAAACAGCTCGACGAAGCCATAGACACCCATGAAAAGATAACAATCTACATGATGCAGCGGGGCCTATATCATCCCTACCATATTCCAGAGCAAATTCAGCTCGATCTGAAAAACATTCAGACCGCTATGAACATTCCGTCCTGACACCGAATTTCGTCCCAGCAAAATGTGCAAAACCACAATGGTTCAAGCGCGTTTTTGATTTTAACCGGAGACTTCAGAGAATAAAATGTTCTCCGTGTCAAAAATCCAACATTACAATAAGGGCGGATACTGTCTAGGCAGATCACAAAGAAGTGCTCCCGATCGTCATCCTCAAGAATGTGCCGTAGGATTTGGCTACATATACTGAGGTAAAGAGGATGGATGAGGATGGATCTGTCGGGGTACAGGATGGTGGACTCGCGGACCAACTTGAGGCTGATAATACTAACACGCTTCGCGGGAACTTACTTTTCGTAGTGGTTTGCCGAGAAGAACTCAAGTTGTTGATTAGCTTGTGTCATACGTTGTTCGCTCCTGGTTAGAATTGAAGATCCCCTACTCCGTAAGCGGAATAGGGGATTTAGTTTGGGATCAGGGATAGCTACATTCGTTTAAAATTATTATGAAAAGGTAGGAGCAGGGAATTCATCAATTCTCATACGAAGTAAACTATATGGTTTTTCCCGCAGGTCTCTTCCATAATGAAATCTCGCCTGCCGATGTAATTGATTCACAATGACATATAAGTATTGATCGGGGCCAATCGAAAAAGTATCCGGCCATAAAATTCTCGGGTCATGTGCGATGGTTTCCATTGCACCATTCGGCAATATCTTCCGGATACTGTTGTTTTCATAGTCTCCCGCATAAACGGTGCCGTTTGCGCCGGTGATCATTCCATCAGACGCACCTTTTTCCCCCCAATAGTGCACATATTGGGATAAATTCATGTCCTGTATCCTTCTATCTCTTAGGGCTTCTGTTGAGATTGAGAACAGTTGACGGCTGGTTAGCGGAGCATAAAATAAAACCTTTCCATCAGGAGAAATCGCTAAACTATCGGAAGCCAATCTAAATGKGGAAGTCGAGCCGTCCGGGTTTCGATTCATCAAAATTTTACCTTCTACTTTCGGTAAAAAATAGGGATCAGGTGAAGTTGATATTGCCCCATTTAACCGTCTAAACGCGTACCCATTTTCTAAATCTACGACGATAATAGCTCCTGGCCCTCTGGAAGAAGAATCAGTTATATATGCATAACCTGCTCTTCCAACACGAAATTCAAGACGGACATCATTCAGATAAGTTGTTGGC
>NZ_JBFTSN010000439.1:0-5171 GCF_056400045.1 Paenibacillus sp. 01L418 | reverse complement strand
GTACAAGAAAATAAAAATACGAATCAAGACAGACAGGGGCCTATGAATTCTATTAATACGAAACCACAAACAACCCAACAGCAGTCAGAACAAAGACCAGCAGGACAACAATCAAGTCGTCCAGCATCACAATCAAGCAACAACCGTCCTTCACAAGGCAGTTCTAATTCGAGCCGTCCAAGCCAAGGACAAGGCGGACAAGGTAATCGCCCAGCGGGTTCTAACGCGGGTTCAAGCCGTCCATCACAAGGTCAAGGCGGTCAAAGCAGTCGTCCAGCATCATCTGGACAAAGCCGTCCTTCACAAGGCGGACAAAGCAATACAGGCAGCCGTCCAAGCGCTCCGCGTTCAGACGCAAGCAGCCGTCCAGCACCATCAGGCCAAAGTCGTTTCGACTCTAAGCCAGCACAAGGACAAGCGCGCGGTAACGACAACAGAAACGCAAGACCTGGCCAAAAAAGATTTGAAGACGGCAAACCAGGCGGCTTCAGAGGCAACAATGGCCGTGGTGGTCAAAAAGGTCGCGGCGGCAAGTTCCAACAACAACCGCCACGCGAGAAAATTGACAATACGCCAAAGAAAATTATTGTACGCGGTACAATGACTGTTGGCGAATTGGCAAAATTACTGCATAAGGATGCATCAGAAGTTATTAAAAAACTGATTTTCCTTGGCGTAATGGCTACGATCAACCAAGAAATCGATATGGATGCGATTCATTTGATCGCAACAGACTACGGGGTAGAGGTTGAAGTGAAAATTCCTGTTGAGGAAGATTCCTTCGAAACTGTAGAAGAAACAGACGAAGATGAAAATTTGGTGACACGTCCACCGGTTGTTACCATTATGGGTCACGTTGACCACGGTAAAACAACTTTGCTTGATGCCATTCGCAAAACGAATGTTACAGGCGGAGAAGCCGGCGGAATTACACWGCACATCGGTGCTTATCAAGTTGAAATTAACCATAAAAAAATTACGTTCCTCGATACACCTGGTCACGAAGCGTTTACGCTTATGCGTGCACGCGGTGCGCAGGTAACGGACATTACGATCATCGTAGTAGCAGCTGATGACGGCATCATGCCGCAAACGGTTGAAGCCATCAACCATGCAAAAGCAGCTGGCGTTCCTATTATCGTAGCGGTTAACAAAATCGATAAACCAGAAGCGAATACAGAGAAAATTAAACAAGAAATGACTGAATATGAACTCGTTCCGGAAGAGTGGGGCGGCGACACTATTTTCGTCGAAGTTTCCGCTAAACAAAGAATTGGTCTTGAAGGCCTTCTTGAAATGATTTTGCTCGTTGCTGAGATGAATGACTACAAAGCTAACCCGAACAAACGCGCTCGCGCTACTGTTATCGAAGCTGAGCTTGATAAAGGTAAAGGTCCTGTTGCACGTATTCTCGTTCAACACGGTACTTTGAAAATTGGAGATGCTTTTGTTGCAGGTAACTGCTTCGGCCGTATTAGAGCAATGGTTAATGATAAAGGCCGTCGCTTAAAAGAAGCAGGTCCTTCTACGCCAGTAGAAATTACTGGTCTAACAGAAGTTCCATTAGCTGGAGATCCGTTCATGGTATTTGAAGATGAGCGCAAAGCCCGTGATATTGCTGATCGTCGTTCCATTAAACAGCGTCAATCGGATATGGGTGCGAATACACGCGTAACGCTTGATGATCTGTATAACCATATCAAAGATGGTGAAATTAAAGATCTGAACGTTATTATCAAATCCGACGTTCAAGGTTCTTCCGAAGCACTTAAAGGCTCGCTCGCAAAAATTGAAATCGAAGGCGTTCGCGTAAAAATCATCCACAGCGGTGTTGGCGCGATTACAGAATCGGATATCATTTTGGCGTCAGCTTCCAATGCTATCGTAATCGGATTTAACGTTCGTCCTGATCCACAAGCAGAAGCAACGATTGCACAAGAAAAGGTTGACGTTCGTATGCACCGCGTTATCTACAACGTAATCGATGAGATTGAACAAGCAATGAAAGGCATGCTTGATCCAATCTACAAAGAGGTTGTTATTGGCCACGCTGAAGTTCGTAACGTATTTAAAGTGACTAAAGTTGGCGCAATTGCAGGTTGTATGATTACTGACGGTAAAATTTCTCGTAACGCTGAAGCACGTTTGGTTCGTGGCGGTATCGTTGTCTTCACAGGCAAAATTGAATCCCTAAAACGTTTCAAAGACGATGCTAAAGAAGTTGCAGCAGGTTATGAGTGCGGTATCACGCTTGATCGTTTCAACGATGTTCGTGAAGGCGATATTATCGAAGCATTTGTCATGGAATCAGTAGAGAGGTGAGTAAAGCATGGCAAAAATCCGAGTAGGGCGGGTCGGCGAACAGATTAAAAAAGAGCTGAGCCAAATTATACAAACAGAGTTGAAAGATCCTAGAATCGGATTCATTACYGTAACAGGTGTTGAAACATCAAGTGATCTCTCACAAGCAAAAGTGTATTTAAGCGTGCTTGGCAGCGAAGAGCAGAAGGAAGCGACGCTTAAGGCACTAGCGAGCGGAACAGGATTTATTCGTACAGAGCTTGGCAAGCGCATGCGCCTTCGCCATACACCCGTATTGCTGTTCAAGTTTGACAGCAGTATTGAATATGGCARCCGCATCGAGGCATTGCTTGAAAACATCAACAATGGGAATTCAGCTCGATGATAAATCAAAGCAGCTATTCGATGCAGCTAGATGAAGCGCTGGCGTTCATGAAAACTTACGATCATTTTTTGGTCGTATCACATGTACAGCCTGACGGTGACGCTATTAGTTCTACTGTTGTCGTAGGCTGGATGCTTGAGAAACTTGGGAAGTCGGCAGTACTGATTAATGAAAGCGAGCTACCGTCCAGACTTCGTTTCTTACATCAATTTGATTCAATTCTCAATTACAAGCGCGATGTAAATCAGCAAACATTTGATGCCATTATTTCGGTCGATTGTGCGGATTTCAAACGTATTGGAGAGGTAGCGAGCAGCTTTGCACCAGATGCAAAGCTGCTTAATATCGATCATCATCCAACAAACAATGGATTTGGCACCATAAATGTTATACAGGCAGAAGCTGCGGCTACTGTTGAAATATTGTATGATTTAATCGAGAGAGCAGAAATCGCATTAGATGTGAATTGTGCAACAGCAATCTACACTGGTTTATTGACCGATACAGGCGGGTTTCGTTATTCCAACACGAGTCCGCGTGTCATGGAGATTGCCTCGCATTTGCTCGCTTTAGGTGTGTCCGGCAATGAGCTCGCTGATCATCTTCTAGAGAAAATGACTATGGCGAAGCTCAAGCTTCTCCAGCTCGCACTCAATCGCCTCACATTTACGGATAACTTAGAGATCGGCTGGGTCTATATTGGCAAAGATGATTTGCGCAATACAGGTGCTGTTCCTGAAGATCTAGAAGGAATCGTGAATTATGCGCTTAATGTAGATGGAGTTGAAGTCGGCATTCTATTTAAAGAAACAGAAGAAGGTGCAGTCAAAGCAAGCATGCGTTCAGCAGGCAAAGCCAATGTAGCCGCAATTGCGCAAGCATTCGGTGGTGGCGGTCATGTGCGTGCAGCAGGATGCCGGATTGAAGGTTCTTTAACGACCTCGATTGAAGAGCTAGTGGAAGCAGTCAGAAAGGCGTTGATTTAAGCGATGGACGGCATTTTGGCAGTTTGGAAGCCTGAAGGCTGGACTTCTCATGATGTGGTTGCAAAAGTACGCCGAGTGCTAAAGATGAAGCGAATTGGTCATACAGGAACGCTTGATCCTATGGTTACGGGTGTATTGCCGCTATGTCTTGGGCGTGCAACGAGAGTAGTCGAATATGTGCAAGAGCGGCCTAAGTCATATGAAGCCGTATTGCAGCTTGGAATTGCAACAGATACAGAGGACATAACGGGTACAGTTATTGCGCGGCAATCGCCAATATCGGTTACAGAAGAGGATGTTCGCCTTGCACTGTCGCAGTTTTTAGGCGAGATTGATCAAGTACCTCCCATGTTTTCCGCTGTCAAAGTTGATGGCAAGCGATTGTACGAGTTAGCTAGAGAAGGAAAGACCGTTGAGCGGAAATCGAGAAAAGTAACGATTCATCAAATAGATCTCATTGACACTCAGCTCGATCTTGATCAGCCTCAGATTTCGTTTTCTGTCGTTTGTTCAAAAGGTACATACATTCGCACGTTATGTGTGGACATCGGCAAAGCACTAGGTGTTCCTGCTACAATGGCCCATTTGACGCGAACGATGTCAGGCGGCATTACAAAGGAAAGCTGCTTGACGCTTGAGCAAATCGAGCAATTGCAGCAATCCGGTGAATTAAGCGGACATATCATTTCCGCCGATGAAGCCATTACACATTTGGATCGTGTGACGATTCCAGAATCGTTTGGGAAACTTGCACTGCAAGGACAGAAAGTTAGTCTCAGCCATTCAGTGGAACATGAAGCATTGACTTTAGATGGACAACTTATACGTCTTTATAATGATCAAAGCTCGTTTCTAGGTATTTTTCAGATTGATTTGAATACAAATGTTTTCAAGCCAATCAAAGTGTTTTCAGCTTAGCTTATCGTTGTAGAAAGTTAATAGGAAATGCAGGTGCTTCAGCGTTGGAAATTATTCCATTAAGTTTTCCTTTAAACGGTTTGTCCACGTTGTCGCTGGACAAACCGCTTTCCATAGCAATCGGTCATTTTGACGGGGTTCATCGTGGACATCAGAACGTGATTCGCCAAGCTGTAAATGCGGCGAAGGAATCCGAGATGCTATCAGCGGTTTTGACATTTGATCCTCATCCGAAGGAAGTTCTCGGACAAGGTGAGCAATATTATCGTTGCCTTACGCCTTTTGATGCGAAGACAGCGTTATTTGCAGAGCTTGGCGTAGATCTTGTATTCATAATGAAGTTTGATCTTGAGTTTGCTTCAGTATCACCTGAGCGCTTCGTCAATGAGGTTCTGCGCACACTCCGTGCTAAGCAGGTCGTTGTAGGCTTTGATTTCAACTTCGGCCACAAAGGCTCAGGTAATGCAGAGACTTTGAAGCAGCTGGCAGAGCCTGATATTTCTGTTCATATCATTGAGCCTTTGATCGAGAACGGGGTAAAAGTAAGCAGTACTTATATCCGTGAAGCACTTGAGCAAGGT
>NZ_JBFTSN010000438.1:0-5180 GCF_056400045.1 Paenibacillus sp. 01L418 | reverse complement strand
GGATTACTTCTTTACAACTAATGATTCTCTTTTCTATAACGTTATTGGTTAATAAATTATCCTTTAAGAAAATATTCATTTTTGCAGCAATAGGAATACTATTAAATAGCATAGTCGCTGCATATAGAGATAGTTATTCTTTAACACATGTCAACCTAAAGCAATTAATTGGTAATTTGTTTAACAATTATTTAGTCTTTGATACTGCGACATTTGCTTATTATGCTTCTGCTACTCATGTTGCTGCTTCAGAAATCGCCAACATAAGTACAAGATTCAATTCATTTTATGAATTTTTCAAATCAATTTTAATAGGTTCAGACTCAATAGCTTCGGATGTAACAACTTTTGTTTCCATAAAATATTTTTATAATATGGGTGGAGGACTAATACCAACTCATTTTTACTTTTGGTTTGGATGGTTTGGGGTTTTAATTATATCTTTTATTGTAGTAACTTTACTAAATAACTTGAATTTTGGTAGAAGTGAATTCCAAAAGATATTAGTTTATTCTATAATTTTCAATGTGCCAAGATGGTATCTTTATTCACCAAATCAACTTTTTAAAGGCGCTTTGTTTTTTGTAACAATTTTGTGGATAATATTTTGGATTACCAATTCAATTACAACAAAAATAAAAAGTAAAGCAGTTAATTTATAAAGTAAGTGAGGTTAATATGAAGATAAGTATTATAATTCCGGTTTATAATGCAGAAAGATATCTAAATAAGTGTTTAGAGAGTGTTATAAACCAGACGTATAAAAAATTGGAAATTATTGTAGTTAATGATGGTTCTGTAGATAACAGCGAAAAAATATGCAATGAGTATGCATTAAAAGATAAAAGAATAATAGTAATACATAAAAGTAATGAGGGAGTCTCAGAAGCAAGARATACAGGTATTAATATTGCTACAGGAGCTTACTTTTACTTGCTTGACTCCGATGATTTCATTAGCTCGGAAACTATTGATATATTTATAAAACGAGCAAAAAGAACAAAGGCCGATATTCTGACAGGTAAATTGATCAGTGTGGATGAGAATGGAGTTGTTGATTCAACTTTTACTTTTGATAAAGATAGAATTGAGAAAAAAAACTTAATGGACTCTAAGGAGAAATTTATATATTTCTTTGGTAAAAGTTTCGGTGCTTGTGCTGGTAATAAACTTTATAGAACTGAGTATGTTAAATCACTAGATATAAAGTTCGAGAAAAATATATATTATGGTGAAGATTTTCTTTTTAATCTCAAACTATACGTGAATTATCCGAATATTGAATTGATTAATGATGATACATACTATTACTATAAAAATAGTTCATCGATTTCAAATTCCTATAAAAAAGGATTGGCGGATAGATACATAGATTTAGTAACAAGTTTTTATAATTATACAGAGAAGATGAATAAAGTTAAAGAGAACCAGGACCTTATCTCTTATAATTCATTTACTGCCATTGATAATACTTGTTTAAACTGCTTCGGATTTTCAAAATATACATTAAGTGGAATAAAAAGTGAAATAAAAAAGTTTAAAAAATCAAAAATTATAGGTGAAGGAATAAAAAATCTAGCTTTAGGAAGATACTTGAAAGAGGTTCCAAGAAAAGATTGGAGATACTTTTCTAGAATATTCTCGATTTTATATACTTTAAATTTAATAGATTTAGCTGCATTAATACAAATCCTTAGATTCAGGTATAAAGCAAAAAAAAGAATTATAGAAATTATAATCACGACGATCGCGAAAATGCTTCGTCCTTTTCTTGATGAACTGCGCGGAAGACTCGCGTTTGTATTTCTCCCACCTTACAATCCTAAACTAAATATAGTAATGGGGCTTTGGAAGTGGTTGGAATTGGATGTCATCAACAATGTTTTTTTCAAAAGTCAATGAGATTTAAAAGAACGTCATTTTTTCATTGAACAGATTAAAAGAGCCCATGATTATCATAGAGCACCTTCAAAAGTGGCTCGATAAGGGACAAACTCCTGTTCGTTGCCCTGTTGATTGATAAGAAATATAGCTAAAAGTTCCTGAAGATGCAAGTGATGCCTGATGTGAAAGGAACCACACTTGTCAGTTTCACATGGAAGTAAATTAGAGCTTTTTGAAAGAGTTTATGAGAGTAAGGTGGGAAAATGAAAAAAAAAATCTTGTTTGTATCCAATCACCTGGGAGCTGGGGGGATTGAGAAAAGTTTACTATCGTTATTAAAGAATATTGATTACGAAAAATATGAGGTTCATCTTCTTCTCTTTGAGAATGAGGGAGTATTTCTAAATGAAATTCCACCACATGTAAAGTTACTAACTCCGCTACTTCCGAACTCTGTTATATCACTGACAAAAAAGGATTTGATCTTTAATAAATGTAGGCTAGCCATTATCCGCGTTGCAAGACTTACTGGGGCAATTTTAGGAAGGTTATTTCCAAACTTTAAATGGAAAATTTATTGGACATTCTTCAAAAAAGTCCTGTTTCATGCAAACGAGAGGTATGATGTTGCGATTAGTTACGCTGATGTATTTTGTAATTACTTTGTTATAGATAAGGTGAAAGCAAATAACAAAATACTCTATAATCATTTTAATTATGAAGCTGGTTTTAAGACGGGGATTTTTCAACCAAATATGGATTATTATTATTTTAAAACTGCACATAACATTGTTACTGTAGGGAAAGAAAGCTACAACTCATTGTGTAGAACATTTCCTGATATATCCGAAAAAATACATATAATTGAAAATATAATATCTCCTTCAGAAATTCAAAGGAAGTCACTTGAAGAGGGTTATACTGATGATTTTAAGGGAACGAGAATTGCTACTGTCAGCCGTCTTGCACCGGAAAAAGGAATACTTTTGGCAGTAAATGCATGTGAGTTACTTATAAGACAGGGATACAATATAAGGTGGTATATTGTTGGAGATGGGCATATTCGCACTGAGATAGAAAGGGAGATAAGCCATCGAGGGCTTGAGGATTATTTTATACTATTAGGCACCAAGGTAAATCCCTATCCTTTTATGCTTAATTGTGATGTATATGTGCAACCATCATTAACTGAATCGAATGGTATGACGGTCACTGAAGCCAAGATTCTTTATCGACCTATAGTTGTTACTGATATACCTGCTTTCAAGGAGCAGATAACCAATAGGGAAACAGGAATTGTTGTATCTATTAACGCTGGAGATATAGCTGAAGGAGTTAAGAAGCTTCTGGAATCAAAAGAGTTAAGAGACAGGTTATCGCAATCGCTTAAGCATGAGGATTTAGATAATAGTAACCAAGTAAATAAATTATATAGACTTATGGATAACAGGAGGTAATTATTATTAATTCAATATTTTGGAATATTGCATATAGAATAGCAAAGTTGTTACCTACCTCAGATGGTAGTTGGTATAATACTCTCTCAAAGAGGACAAGAGGAATAATTGCTTCAAAGCGTCTTAAATATGTTGGGAAAAATATCAATATAGAAAAAGGAGCAATTTATTCCACAGAAGTGTCACTAGGGAACGATTCAGGTATAGGTATAAACTGTCTAATCACTGGTGAAGTTGAAATTGGAAATAATGTAATGATGGGACCAGAAGTTATTGTTTTCACTACCAATCATAGGCATGACAGAGTTGATATACCTATGATAGAACAGGGTTTTGAAGCTATGCGTCCCGTCGTAATAGGTAACGATGTTTGGATTGGACAACGAGTAATCATTTTGCCTGGTGTTACTATAGGTGACGGTTGCATTATTGGTGCCGGTGCAGTGGTGTCAAAGGATGTGGATTCATATTCAGTATTTGTGGGTAATCCCGGTCGTGTGGTTAAAAAAAGGATTCTGTAAACTGATAAATAGAATAAGTCAACAAAGTGATCAGAACAAGTTGGTTTGTTAGTGATTACGACAAGTCATTGTAAAATTAATTATCAATATAATAATGACAGTAAGGAGAACCGTTAATCATGAGTTATAAAATATCAATTTTAATGCCTACATATAACGATGAATTATATATACAGAAAAGTATTAAATCGATTATTGAACAAACATATAAAAATTGGGAACTAATTGTTATTAACGACGGTTCAACGGATAGTACAGAGAATAAAATAAGAGAATTTAAAAATGGAGAAATTAAGTACATTTATCAAGAGAATAGTGATCAATTAAACGCACTTCAAAATGGAAGTACATTAATAACAGGCGACATTGTAATGCTTCTTCATTCAGATGATTTACTAAATAATGCAAACTCATTAGTAGATATTATCAAGGAATTTGAAAACAATCCTAACATAGATGGTCTATATGCTGATCTAATCACGATAGATGCGAGCTCTAGTGTGACAGGTACAATTAAAACAGCTGAGTTTAAGAAAAATGATTTGCTTAAGCGGATTTTTTGGACAAGAGGATCTAATTTGATTGGAGATATCTTTGCGGTAAAAAAGGTGGTATATGACAAAAATATAATACCTAATTATATACGAGATAATACAATATATTACCTCGCTACACCGTTACTTAATTTAAAAAAAGTTGATTCTTGGTATAAGTATAGAGTATTTAATGAGAATTATATAAATTCAGATGTTGGTAAATTCGTGGTTTATAACGGCACTCAACGAACGATTTATAAACATTTTTTTGAAAAAACGTTTTCATTGTATCCTCTAATATTAAATCCTTTTATTCACAAAGTAATCAATAGGTTTGGTTTACATAAAATGTATAAACTCAAGAGTGAGATCAATTCCAATTGGCCTTTTTTGAAAAAGTATTATAGCTTATGGTTAAGTGATATGGTGAGTCAAGAACATTCAGATTTAGCAAAAAAGCAATTGACTAAGACAATTGATTCAATAAATAAAAGAATGAGTTCCAAAAAAAACAACTGTCTAGAAATCAAGTATAGTCAGGAACAGCATTATTTTGGTAAAGATGCACGTAACTTTTATAAAGACTATAAAAGTGCTCAATTAAATTTATTTTATAAAAAAATACTGGAGGAAAATTATAATTATATATTAGTCCATGACATGGAATCAAAGAAAGCAGTAGAAGTAGCTATAAATTTCTATGGATTTTATTACGAGGTTGTTTATGAGTAGATTTTTAAAAAAAAGTAATTTTCAACAGGCAGTTAAAATATTATTCATAT
>NZ_JBFTSN010000437.1:0-5194 GCF_056400045.1 Paenibacillus sp. 01L418 | reverse complement strand
GAATATATGCGCTTAAAGATTAGAGAAGCCATCTGGTTGAGGTGGAAGTGAAGCTGTAAGCACGCATGTGTTCTTACAGCTCGAGAAAAGCCTTGGTTTGTTGTTTATAAGCGCAAATATGCGCTTATTGAGGTAGATGAGGCGTCTGACCGAGGTGGAAGTGAAGCTGTAAGAACGTATGTGTTCTTAAAGCTTGAGAAAAGGGTTAGTTTGTTGTTTGTAAGCGCATATGTGCGCTTATAGAGTAGTGAAGCCATCTGGTTGAGGTGGAAGTGAAGCTGTAAGCACATATGTGTTCTTACAGCGAGAGAATAGCTTTAGTTTGTTGTCTGTAAGCGCAAATATGCGCTTAAAGAGTAGAGAAGCCATCTGGATGAGGTGGAAGTGAAGCTGTAAGAACGCATGTGTTCTTACAGCTTGAGAAAAGGGTTAGTTTGTTGTTTGTAAGCGCAAATATGCACTTATTGAGTAGAAAAGCTATGTGGTTGAGGCGGAAATGAAGCTGTAAGCACGTATGTGTTCTTACAACACGAGAATAGCCTTAGTTTGTTGTCGATAAGCGCAAATATGTGCTTATTGAGGTAGATGAGGCGTCTGATCGAGGTTGAAATGAAGCAGTAAGAATACATGCGCTTATTGAGTAGTGAAGCCATCTGGTTGGGGTAGAAATGGAGCTGTAAGCACACATGTGTTCTTACAGTTCGAGACAAGCCTTGGTTTGTTGTCTGTAAGCGCAAATATGCGCTTATTGAGTAGAAAAGCCGACTGGTTGAGGTAGAAATGGAGCTGTAAGCACACATGTGTTCTTTCAGCGCGAGACAAGCCTCGGTTTGTTGTCGGTAAGCGCAAATATGCGCTTATTGAGTAGAAAAGCCGTCAGGTTGAGGCGGAAATGAAGCTGTAAGCACACATGTGTTCTTACAGCTCGAGACAAGCCTTAGTTTGTTGTCTGTAAGCGCAAATATGTGCTTATTGAGGTAGATGAGGCGTCTGATCGAGGTTGAAATGAAGCTGTAAGCACGCATGTGTTCTTAAAGCTTGAGGAATGGGTTAGTTTGTTGTTTGTAAGCGCATATGTGCGCTTATTGAGTAGAAAAGGCGTCTGGTTGAGGTACAAATGGAGCTGTAAGCACACATGTGTTCTTACAGCGAGAGAATAGTCTTAGTTTGTTGTCTGTAAGCGCAAATATGCGCTTATTGAGTAGAAAAGCCGACTGGTTGAGGTGGAAATGGAGCTGTAAGCACACATGTGTTCTTACAGCGAGAGAATAGTCTTAGTTGGTTGTCTGTAAGCGCATATGTGCGCTTATTGAGTAGAAAAGCCGTCTGGTTGAGGTAGAAATGGAGCTGTAAGCACACATGTGTTCTTACAGCACGAGACAAGCCTTGGTTTGTTGTTTATAAGCGCAAATATGCGCTTATTGAGTAGAAAATCCGACTGGTTGAGGCGGAAATGAAGCTGTAAGCACGTATGTGTTCTTACAGCACGAGACAAGCCTTGGTTTGTTGTCTATAAGCACATATATGCGCGAATAGAGTAGAGTCGGCGTCTGGGAGATGGGGAAAAGGAGCTTTATGCATAGGAGGATAATCTTAAACCACAAAGTATAAGATTGGCTCATAGTAAGCCCAGGCGGGCTCCTTTAGAATAAAAGTATCACATCAATGGAAGGGAAATCGATTATGAAATCTAATGGAGTCATTCGGGAATTACTTAGAAATCGAACGCTGCTGCTCATGTTCCTGCCCGTCGCGACGCTCCTTTTTCTCTTTAACTACTTGCCGCTTGCAGGTCTAGTCATCGCCTTTAAAGACTTTGACTTTGCTAAAGGAATTTTCGGAAGCGATTGGATGCACCCGCTGCTGAATAACTTTGATTATTTGTTCTCTTCTCCGACCGCTTTTCGGGCGATGAGAAACACGATACTGTTAAACGCATTGTTTATTACAGTCGGGCTCATTTTTGAAGTAGGGTTTGCCTTGCTGCTCAATGAGATTAGAAACAAATATTTTAAGAGAGTTACGCAGTCGTTAACCTTTCTTCCGTTCTTTATTTCGTGGATCGTAGTCGGAGTGTTCGCTTACAACTTAATGAACTTTGAGAGTGGAGCGATTAATCGTGTGCTGGAGACGATAGGCTTGCAGCCGATTGATTTCTACAGCGAAGCCGGCTTATGGCCGCTCATTCTAACGATAGCGGTTCGCTGGAAGGTTACCGGATACGGCACAATCATTTATTTGGCGGCATTAACGTCCATCGACAATTCGTATTATGAAGCAGCGTCCATCGACGGTGCGACAAGATGGCAGCAAATCCGTTTTATCAGCATTCCGATGCTGCGGCCAACGATCATTATCTTAACCTTGCTGGCTGTTGGCAGAATCATGAACGCCGATTTTGGAATGTTTTACGCAATGGTCGGCGATGCTTCTCTCTTATTTCCTACAACTGACGTTATTGATACGTTTGTTTATCGCAGCTTGCGCAAATCAGGAGATATCGGCATGGCATCTGCGGCGGGCTTCCTCCAGTCGTTCATCGCATTCGTGCTTATTATCGGCAGCAATTACGCGGCACGCAAAATAGACAAAGACTCGGCTATTTTCTAAAAACGTCCATTCACATCAAGGGAGGATCATCTGCATGCATCTGAAGAGATTTTCAATTTCACAATTTATTATCATTATAGCGATCTCCTTGTTCAGTCTGTCCTGCTTGTTTCCATTCATTATGGTCATTTCAGGCTCGTTAAGTACGGAGAAGGACATTATGGATTATGGATACACGCTATGGCCAAAGAGCATTACTTTCGATTCTTATCGCATTTTATTTCTAGGCTCTAATCGCATTATTGATGCGTATGGCGTAAGTCTTCTCGTTACGGTGGCAGGAACAATTCTATCCTTGCTCGTAACGAGCATGGGCGCATACGTAATGGCGAGACGGTCATTCAAGTATAGAAACATTTTGTCTATCTACGTCATTATTACAATGCTGTTTAATGGCGGATTAGTACCTTGGTACATCATTTGCGTGAGATATTTGGATCTAAAAGATACACTTTGGGCGCTTATTTTACCGATGCTCGCTAATGCATTCAATATGTTCCTCATTCGCAACTTTATGTTATCCATACCCGAGGATATGAATGAATCGGCCAAAATGGACGGTGCGGGCGACTTTAAAATCTTTTATCGCCTCATTGCACCGCTTTCCTTGCCAGTACTTGCAACCGTCGGTTTATTCGTAGCATTGAGCTACTGGAACGATTGGTTTCTAGGTCTCATGTTTGTCGATAAGCAGGAGCTTCAACCGCTGCAGCTGCTGCTGCGAACGCTCATCTCCAACGTGGAATTTCTGAAGAGCTCGAGCAATGCATCCGCTATGCAGCGAATATCAGCGCAAATTCCTTCGGAATCGATCAAGATGGCGCTTACGGTCGTTACGATTGGCCCTATCATTTTCTTGTATCCGTTCGTTCAACGTTTTTTTGTCAAAGGTTTGATGGTGGGCGCAGTAAAAGGATGACTATCTCGGCTTCAGCCGTGTAGTATATAAAACATAAGCTAAGGGGAGAGGTTCAGATGCAGAAAAGCATAACAAAAATGCCGCTATTTATTGCTGTCATCATGCTGCTAAGCGTTATTCTAGCAGCATGCAGCTCAAGCAACAGCAATACGCCAAGCAATAATGGGAAGGCGACTAATGCGCCAACTGGCGGAACCGAAGAAGTGAAGCAAGAGGATGAAGTTACGCTGAAGTTTTATTTTGGCGGTGATAAAAAAGCGGCTACGGATGAGGTTTGGTCCAAGGTTAGCGAATATGTGAAAGCGAAAGGTCTTAACGTGAAGTTCGATATTAACTTCATTCCGTTTGGCGACTTCAAAGAAAAGATGCTCGTTATGGCCGCATCCGGCGACAACTGGGATATGAACTTTGACGGCGACTGGCTTTCGTACAAGCAGATGGCTGCAAAAGGATCATACATGGCATTAAACGATCTGCTGCCGGAATTTGCTCCTAACTTGCACAAGAAATATGAGGAGCAGGGTACACTTGCTGCTGCAACGGTAAACGGCAACATCGTAGGTCTTCCATGGACGATGAAAATGAATGAGCGTAAATTTACTGGCTGGCGCTCKGATCTTGTCGAGAAAGCGGGACTTGATATTCCAGCAGGCTCAATCAAAACAATTGAGGATGTCGACAGATTGCTGCGTGAATTGAAAAAAGCGTACCCGAACGAAAGAATTTCCCGGACGCCGCCGGTATCCCTCATTATGATTCGTGATGAGTGGGTAGATCTTAACTTCCACGGCCTTGGCTTCTATTTAAGCGATGACAAAATTACGATTAAAGCGGTTGAGCAGCAACCATTCTACCTAGAGGCTGCAAAGCTGGCTAAAGTTTGGTATGACGATAATTTGATTAACCGTGATGCGATGATCGATAAGTCAGACGAAGCAGCAGAGTGGAGAAATGGCAAAAAGCTGTTCACTGTAACATCGCATGAATGGGTAAGTGCTAATCCTGGTTTCTCTGATCCGTCGTTCAAGATGGAATCGGCAGAGCTTTATCCTGACAAAAGATTCGTTAACCGTACGGCTCTTGCCAATGTCGTTGCCATTAACCGCAACTCCAAAAATCCAGAACGAGTGCTTCGTTTCTTGGATATGATGGAAACCGACAAAACGTTGTATGACCTTGTGCAATACGGTATTGAAGGCAAAACCTATGTATTGAACGGGGAAACGGCTGAATATCCGGAAGGCATGGAAACAACGACGAGCAACTATATGGAGTGGGGCGGACAATGGGCATTCTGGAAGCCGCAATTCATGCGTCCGACGATGACATATGGAACGGATTTCTGGCTGAAGGAAGCTGAATTTGCAAGCAAGCCTAATAACGTCAACTCACCTATCGACGGCCTATTTATCGCTGAAGACAATATGAAAAACGAGATTGCAAAACGTGATACAGCAAACGATGAGCTGAACAGACCGATAGARTTTGGCGTGGTGAAGGATGTCGAGAAGGCCGTTGCTGCTTATATCGAAACGCAAAAGAAAAATGGACTTGATGTCATCATCGCTGAAACTCAAAGACAAATTGATGAGTTTCTTGCGAAGAAAAAATAAAGTGTGACGAATGAGAAGCCGACCTTATGTAGAGGAAGGCTTCTCCTTTGAC
>NZ_JBFTSN010000436.1:0-5199 GCF_056400045.1 Paenibacillus sp. 01L418 | reverse complement strand
GGCTAGAGGTGTGCCAAAGACAGCACCAAAGCCGCTGCTAATGCCGCACATCAAAATGATTTTGCGATCAAGCGGGCCTCTTTTAATAAGCTTGCCAAACCATTCCGCTAAGCTGCCGCCCATTTGTACTGCAGTACCTTCTCGACCAGCAGATCCGCCAAATAAATGGGTGATTAAAGTTCCAATCAGAACAAGTGGTGCCATTCTTAATGGGATGGAGCCATTACCGGTATGTATTTGCTCTATAATTAGATTATTTCCTCTACCTGCTTCTTTCCCAAACTTGAGATAAAGATAACTTACGAAGGCACCGCCGAGTGGCAGAAGCCACAATAACCACAAATGTTGTACACGCGTTTCGGTTGCGAATTCAAGACTGGCTAGAAATAATGCGGAAGCAGAACCAGAGAGGATGCCGATGACTCCAGCAATGAACAGCCATTTCAACATATATTTGGCAAGTGTGAGCGGTGCGAAATGCCTTACATCAATCATTCATGTGAACTCCTTCGTTGGCTCCCTGAGAGAAGGAATATGTTGTATTGTTTCTATTAGCTATTATACAACACTCCTAGAAGAGGTAAAGAAATTCATATCAGCGAATCAAGTGAAAACCAGCCGTCATAGACACCGTAAGAAATCCAAACCAAGTGATAAATATTGACGAGAAAGTAGATCAATACCGTAATAAGAATACATGGGTTGATCCAATACCGATTTTTCATTCGATAATAAATGAGGATTAGCAGCAGCGGGAGCAGCAGCTTCATACCATAGTAGCTAACGATATTCCAGTCATAAAGTTTTTGTACGAGTGGATTGAGCTCCTCGATTAATGATAGCCTCAAGCCTATATCTGTAAATAAAGCGTCGGCAAAGCAAAGAAACAGCAATCCGAACAGCAGCGGTTTTAAGTCCCATTCTTTGAGAGCAGTAATGGCCATTAAGCCTCCATTCTGAAAAAATGATCTGGGTTTTGCATAATAGATGCATATGCCTCATATGGATTATCATTCCTAAGGAATTTCTGTGGAATAAAGGAGGCCTAACGTTGAAGCGAATATTGATTGGAAGTCCCATTCGCCAAAGACCGACCATATTGCGTCACTTTTTAGCCTCGCTTGCGCGAATCGAAGCAAGCTCTTTTAAAGTAGATTATTTCTTTATTGACGACAATGATAACGAGGAGTCCTCGCAATTGCTGAGCGATTTTATATCGAAGCAAAAAGAGAACAATGAAAGTGAAACCATCTTAATAAGAGGCGATTCGATAACACCATATGCAAGGGATGAGTTTACTCATTACTGGAGCAATGATTTAATTGATAAAATCGCAAGCTGGAAGGATCATATGATCCAAACAGCGAGAGAGCAGCAATATGATGGACTATTCCTCATTGATTCGGATTTGCTGATTCACCCGGAAGCAATTGAATCTTTGATTTCTTCCGAGAAAGAGATCATTTCCACTATTTTCTGGACACAGTGGCAGCCTAATACGATGGAAATGCCGCAGGTTTGGCTGAAGGATACGTATTGGCCGTTTCAGTCAGATGGAACAGTAAAAGCCGGTGACGGTGCGGAAGCGGCTGTCATGTTTCTAATGAAGCTTAGAGTACCTGGTGTTTATCAGGTTGGCGGCCTTGGTGCATGCACGTATATCACTCGCTCAGCACTGGAGAAGCCGATATCATTTCGGACGATCTCGAATGTATCATTTTGGGGCGAAGATCGTCATTTCTGCATTCGAGCAGTTGCTCTTGGCATCGATTTGTACGTGGACACCAGATACCCAGCCTTTCATATCTACCGAGAATCGGATATTGAGCGCGCTATATTGTTTATGGAATCCACGCAGGACAAAGCATATACAAATTCGAATATGTTGCCAGCACAAGGACCTACGATCATTGTGCCCACAGCAGGTCCTAAGCTTACGTTATCTATGATCGTAAAAAATGAGGGAGAGCGCTTTTTAAAGGAAGTGCTTGAGCATCATAAGGAATATATAGATCATGCGGTCATTATTGACGATGGAAGCACGGATCATACCGGGGAAATCGTTCATGAATGCCTTGCCGGCATTCCGTTGACCTATATTAAAAACGAAAGCTCGCAATTTCATAATGAAGTAAAGCTAAGAACGCAGCAATGGGAAGAAACGATTCGCATTCGGCCGCAGTGGATTCTGAATATGGATGCGGATGAATATTTTGAGCAAAAATTTAAGGAAGAGCTGCCAGTGCTGCTAAACGATACGGAAACGTTCACTTATTTGTTTCGATTATTTGATTTTTGGTCGGAAGATCATTATCGCGAGGATGTATACTGGAATGCCCATAGCGTGTACCGCCCATTTTTATTGAAATATGTAGAGGGATTTTCTTATGTGTGGAAGCAAACCCCTCAGCACTGCGGGAGATTTCCTGAAAACATTTATTCACTTGCTAATAAGACGTCAAACCTGCGTGTAAAACATTTCGGCTGGGCGCGGGAGCAAGATCGTTTGCATAAATACGACCGGTACAAGAAGCTTGATCCTGATGCGATTTATGGCTGGAAGGAGCAATATGAATCCATTTTGGATGAGAAGCCGAATCTGGTGAAATGGATAGAGTAATAAAGCAAATAAATCATAACCTTTGACTAAGCATACACTCTAGTGATATATTTGAGTGTACGAATAGTGCAGGAGATTTCACAACCGGCTGTGTGTCCGCATACAGCCGGTTGTGCCTACTATATGGAGGCAAGCAACCTTGAATAAATATCCATTTGAGTTTGACCCGAAACAACCTTTTATACAACAGGCTAGCGATTGGATCGCTGATGTTTTTTATGAGAAGCTGCCTGAAGCTGGTTTTGAAATTAGAGATGAACAAATTTATATGGCTTTTCAATTGGAACGTGCTTTTGCAGATAAACAAACGATATTTGCTGAAGCTGGAGTTGGAACAGGTAAAACATTCGTTTACTTGTTGTATGCGATCACCTATGCTCGGTACACAAGAAAACCAGCAATTATTGCTTGTGCCGATGAATCCTTAATTGAGCAGCTTGTAAAGCCTGAAGGCGATATTGCAAAGCTTGGAAAATATTTGGATCTAACGATTGATGCTAGATTAGGCAAATCAGCAGATCAATATATTTGCTTGAAAAAGCTGGATAATRCAAGAGCTGGACAAGATAACGCGGAGCTATATGACAATATATATCGTGAACTTCCAAGCTTCGTCCATAAGCAGGATTCTATGCAAAGCTTCCATCCATATGGAAATCGCAAGGACTACCCAAGCTTAAATGATGAGCAGTGGAACGAGCTGGGCTGGGATGTATTTCAGGACTGCTTAGTGTGTGACGTTAGACATCGCTGTGGTCAAACACTCTCACGCGACCATTATCGCAAATCTGCAGATGTCATTATTTGCTCGCATGATTTCTATATGGAGCATATATGGACATATGACGCAAGAAAACGTGAAGGCCAGCTTCCATTGCTGCCAGAGTACAGCTCTGTAGTATTTGATGAGGGCCATCTGCTTGAAACAGCCGCACAGCAAGCGCTGACTTACAAGCTGAATCATGCTGTTTTTGAAGGAATCGTCATAAGACTGCTGCAAGAAGAGATTCGTGAAACTCTTGCTGTAGCTGTTGAGGATGCGATTGCCCAAAGTGAATTCTTATTTAAAATGTTGAATAAGCACAGCCAGAAGGTTCCTGCTTCGGATCGCAAGGAAATCATTTGGAGTGCGGAGCTTATTCGTGAAATTAATCGTTTGCAGGATACGCTATCGGTTATAGAAGAAGAGCTCGTATTCGAAAGCGGCTTATACACAATCGATACGTATCAGCTAAAAATCGTTGAAGAGCATTTGGAAATGATTCAATTTGCGCTTTCCTTATTCAAGCAAGCGGACAAGCCAATTAGCTGGGTTTCGCAGGATAAAGAAGGAACGTCACTCGTCATCATGCCAAAAGTGGTGAAGGAAGTGTTGAAGGAGCAAGTTTTATCTCGTAAAATGCCAATCGTATTTTCCTCAGCAACGCTCTCGGTTAACGGCTCATTTGAATATATGATGGACATATTGGGAATGGATAGCTCATTATCGTTCTCGGTTCCATCACCATATGACTATGAGCAGCAAATGACTGTGGAGATTCCAAAAGCTGAACAGTTTACGGCGCTTAACGATAAGGTAAATGAAACGTATCGCTTGCTTAAGCAATCAGGCGGAAGATCGCTTATTTTGTTCCCATCGATGGAGCAGCTAGAGCAATTTAAGGCAGAATCGGACAAGCATGCGGATTGTGCGGCTTATACTTTCTTTTATGAGGGCACAAGCGAAATTAGCTATTTGATTGAACAGTTTCAACAGGATGAAGCCAGCATTTTATGTGCAGTGACATTATGGGAAGGTTTAGATATTCCTGGTCCATCTCTTTCCCAGGTTATTGTGTGGGAACTTCCGTTTCCTCCAAATGATCCATTATTCGCAGCGAGACGGAATGACTCGGAATTACCATTCGAACAAGTGGATATGCCGTATATGCTGCTTCGATTACGTCAGGGCATTGGACGTTTGATTAGAACACGTGAAGACAGCGGGAAAATCGTTATTTTTGGCCAAAAAATGAATGATAGCTATGTGCGTGAACAAGTGGAAGGTGTGCTTCCGAAAGGTGTAGCATTAAGTTATTCCTAAAAAGAGAATAAGGTTCAAATAAGGAGAAGGGGAAACCCTTCTCTTTTTTTTATTCCTGCACTTTGAACGAACATAAGTTTATAACCTACCCATTACGGCAAAAATAGGAATAATTCGACAAAAAACAACAAGGAGTGTATGTGCTATGGCTTTACACGATCAGATAAACATTCCTAATTGGACGGTATGCGTACAAGCTGTTGTCACCCTCGTGATTCCTCTTCTTATCTCATCTATTTTTAATCGTTATCGCCAAGCTGATGATGAATAATCCGATGAGCGAAAATATTCAAGTTCGGCTGAAAGCCATTCATGAACAAATGGAGTTTCATTCCGATGTTTTGGTGCGTGAGTGCTCTATTGGGGATACGGGTATAAGCGCAGCTATTGTTTTTGTAAATGGATTAGCAGATTGTGATTTGATTGATCAGCATATTTTGAGAGCGTTAATGTCTGTTCAAGGAGAAGGCAAAACCGTCTCAAAATCGTTTTTAAC
>NZ_JBFTSN010000435.1:0-5216 GCF_056400045.1 Paenibacillus sp. 01L418 | reverse complement strand
TCCGGAGACAGGCAAAGCAGGGACGTGGGTTGGCTCAATGGGTTACTCGGTATCCAGCAAATCGAAGCATGCACAAGAAGCATTTAACTTAGCAGCATTCCTTGCACTGGATAAAGAAGGACAAAAGCAAAACTACGAGCTTGGGCAAGCGGTGCCAAACTTGATCGATATGGCAAAAGGCGAGTTTGTAGCTTATGACAAAGCACCAGCAAATCGTCAAGTATTCCTTGATATTATTGAAGATTACGGCCATCCGCCAATTGAGTTCGGTTCAAAGGATACAAAATGGATCGATACGATGTGGCAAGAGGCCGGCAAAGTATGGGATGGCAAGATGACTGCTGCAGACTGGGCGAAGGAATTGCAGCCGAAGCTTCAAGAGCTGTATGACAAGGGAAATAAGTAAACGAAAGTTTCGAATGATAAACATAAATAACGAATAGCTAGTGCGAGGATGTGTACGCATGAGGAAAAGTAAACCTAGTTATATCCGCAAAGAATATGCATGGGCCTACCTGTTTGTCGCGGCCCCAGTGCTTGGCTTTCTCATTTTTGGAGTCGCACCGCTTCTTTACTCCGCGTGGTTAAGCTTCACGTCTTGGGATTTGGTTACGCCGCCTGAGTTTGTAGGTTTTGATAACTATATCGAAGTTTTTCACGATGAGAAGGTGTACAAATCACTTTTTAACACAGTATTTATGATGCTGGGCATACCCATTGGCATGATTGTGGCACTCTTGCTTGCTATTATGATGAACCGTCCGCTCAAAGGAATCTCGTTTTTACGGACAATCTATTACTTGCCAGTCATTTCACCCATTATTGCGGTGTCGTTGTTATGGCAATGGATCTTGAATCAAGATTTTGGTTTGCTCAACCAAACGATGTGGAGTTGGTTCGGCATCGAAGGGCCTAACTGGTTAGGTGACGCAAATTGGATTAAGCCTTCCATGATTTTGATGGGAGTATGGGGCGGCGTTGGCGGTACGATGGTTCTTTATTTAGCCGGGCTGCAATCGATTTCGTCGTCCTATTACGAGGCAGCTGAAGTGGATGGCGCGAGTGCATTCCAGAAACTGCGGTTAATTACCATTCCACTGCTGACGAACATTCATTTTTTCGTTATTGTCATGGGCGTTATCGGCGCGTTCCAATCGTTTAGCCAAATTTACGTATTGGCAGGCGACGGAGGGCCGGAGTATAGTGCGGCAACCGTAGTATTTTATATTTTCGAAAATGCGTTCAAGTATTTTAATATGGGTTATGCCAGCTCAGTGGCTTGGGTTCTTGGCATTATTATTTTCATCGTTACACTCCTTCAGTTCCGTTTATCGAAAAAATGGGTGTACAACGATTAATCTTTTACCGTTACAGTTTGCGAGGGGAGTTTGATTTCAAATGCAACAGAAACGACTAACAAACCTTTGGGTGGCATTAATTCTATGTATCGGCTCTATTATTATGCTGGCGCCGTTCGTATGGACGATATCCACTTCATTAAAAGATCAACGCAACGTTTTTGAAATTCCGCCTAAATGGATTCCAGACCCGGCTACATTCAAAAACTATGTAACGGCTTGGAATGATTCTCCGTTGCTAAGCGGTTTTATGAATAGCATGATTATTGTCGTCTTTGTACTTGTCATTGGAATATTCGTTTCAACAATGGCGGCATATGCATTCGCTAAGATTGAATTTCCGTTTAAAGATGCTATTTTTCTATCCTTGCTTGGCACGATGATGATTCCTTTTTCCGTCGTTATGATTCCTCAGTTTATTGGCTTCTCGTCAATTAATTGGACGGATACGCTTTTACCGCTTATCGTACCCGGGTTATTTGGCAATATCGTCGTTATTTTCTTCCTGCGCCAATACTTGGCGGGAGGTTTGCCGAATGAGCTGGTGGAAGCAGCGAAGCTGGACGGCAGCGGTTTCTTCCGTACCTTCTGGACCATTGCACTGCCGGTTGCAAAACCTGCGATTGCAGCTCAAGCAGCGTTAAGCTTTATGGGCATTTGGAATGATTTTATGGGACCGCTTATTTATTTAAGCTCACCGCAGAAACAAACCATTCAAGTTCTTATTGCTTCTATGCAATCACAATATATGGGATCTTCTAACTATCCGGTAATCTTGGCAGCATCGATTATATCGATGGTTCCAGTCATTCTTGTATTCTTTTTCTGCCAACGCTACTTTATCGAGTCTATGGCGATTAGCGGCTTAAAAGGTTAGCGCATGAGATATTTTAACCTTACACAAATGAGGGCGACGAAGCTTGTCGCCTTCCTCGTTGTATGCATTGTAGTCATGTTAAGTGGCTGCAAGTCCACGCCAGAAGAAAAAGCAGTCGTACTGTTGAAGGAGGATGCTAAATTGTATACAAATTCGTTGAAGCTGGAGCAAGAGTGGGAGGATTACGGGATCGGTGATCCTTTCATCATGCGTTACAACGGTAGGTTTTATTTGTATTGCAGTACAAAGGACTTTCGTCCGGGCATTAAAGCTTGGAGCTCCGAAAATTTAGTGGATTGGAAATATGAAGGTCTAGTTACTGAAGATCTCATTACGACTGGGGCTTATGCACCTGAGGTTTTTTACTGGAATGGCAGCTTCTATTTATATACATCCCCGGCAGGCCAAGGGCATTATGTGCTGCAAAGCGACAGCCCAACGGGCCCTTTCGTCGTCAAAACCGAAAATCTCGGAAATTCTATCGATGGCTCTGTTTTTATTGACGATGACGGGAAATGGTATTTTACGAATGCAGGCACGCAAGGCATCGTTGCGCATGAAATGCCAGATCCATTAACGATTGATGTTGGCGTAACGACTAATGCATTTCTTGGACATTGGACAGAAGGTTCAATGATCTGGAAGAGAAATGGCCTTTACTATATGACGTATACGGGCAATCACGTATTTAGCAACGGTTATCGGGTGAACTACGCAGTATCCAAGGATGGGCCTTTCGGCGATTATACGATTCCTGCAAACAATCCGATCGTCATCAGCGTAAAGGATGAATTTAAAGGGCTTGGCCATAGTGCAACAGTGCTTGGGCCGGATATGGACTCTTATTATTTTACTTATCATAATCTGGTTGGACATTCTTCTGAAGGCCCGCCAGTACGTGAATTGAACATTGATCGACTTGCCTATAACGGTGATAAGCTGGTTGTTTTTGGTCCATCTCATGATCATATGCAGCCTGCGCCAGCAATGCCTTCATTATATAGCTGGCTCACTGACGGCATTTCTTCAGAACAATGGGATAAATCATCGTCCGCGGCTGAACAAAAGGTACTGAGTAAACTTTCGACGGAAGATGCCTTTATTGCGGAATATAACTTCCGATTGAATTTTTCGGACAGTGCAGTGGATAGCGGTACGATTGCAGCAGTATTCTCTTATGCAGATGAAGCTAATTATTCAGCAATTAAGCTGTGGCCAGGCAAACATGAGATTGGGTATGTAACGGTTCAAAATGGATCAGAGAAACAGCTTGCACAAGCACTGCTTCCTAGTGAATTTGATTACTCGAAGCTGCATACGATTCGTGTTGAGCAGCGTGATGACAGCGTTCTTGTCTTCTTCGATGGAATGAAAAAGATAGAGGAGCATACAGCTAAGCCGAGCGGCGGGAAAATTGGCTATATCGCCAATCAGTCGCAGCCAATTTATGAATATACAGCCTTTACGAATGAAGCAGGCGGCAGCAGTGATTTTGAGGCCTATAAGCCTGTGCCTGGGGCAATTGAGTCGGTTCATTATTTGAAGGAAGCTGATCGCGGCTTTCATTTGGAGCAGAAGTCATCCGAGACCAGTGATTTTAGGAAAGCAGACGGTGTACCGATTCGCAAGCTGGATGACGGCAGTTATTCCGTGAGCCTGCTGCAAGGCGGTGACTGGTTGAAATACAAGCTGAATGTGAAGGATCATGCGAAATACGGGATCGGCTTAACGCTTAAAAAGCCGGAGAAGGATGTTGTCTTGGAATGGTCAATTGACGGCGGCGAAGCCGTGAAGACGAAGATCAAAGCCGATGACCCAGCCTTTGTAGAAGGTACAGCGAAGGTTCGAATTGGAACAATCGAAATTGCGGCAGGTTTTCATGAGCTTAAGATAGAGCTGAAAGCTGGACCAGTGGAAATGCATTCCTTTGAGCTGTTTGCTATAGACCTGCTGGATAAGGAGCAGCCGTTCCATTCATTATCCTCTCAAACGGGAATGGGGCTGTTTGGACAATCGGAGGATGATTATAGCGGCAGCGGCATAGATGATGACATGTTGTTTGCGGGCAGTGACAATTGGGACAATTATGAGCTGACGTTTGATGTGCAGTTGAATGCAGAAACGGATATCGGAGGCGTTTTTGTTCGAGCTTCCAATGAATCCTACCATCCGGCTCAGGTTAGGGATGCAGTCATGGGCTATTACATCGGCATTTCTTCTTCGCAGCTAACTTTGAATCGGATGAACTATGATTCCAATTTAGTAGCTAGTGAAACCGCAGAATTGGAAACTGGTAAAGCCTATTCGTTCAGAGTTGTTGCAAAAGACGGGAACATACAATTATTTCTGGGGGATGGCTCAACTCCAGTTATTAATTATACGGACCCTTATCCATTTTTGCATGGCAAGGTAGGCATTCGGTCAGAACGTTCAACAATGTTGTTCAACCATTTAATGATAAATCCGCTAAAAAAATAATATATAAGCATAAGCAATAGGACTGGAGTGGGAACATGATGGATGCAATACGAAATGAATATCCAAGACCGCAATTTGAGCGATCATCCTGGTTAAACCTGAACGGGGAATGGGAATTTGAGTATGACGACTCAAACGCAGGTTGTGATAATAAATGGTTCGAGAGAAAACAGTTTGATCGCAAGATTCAGGTGCCATTTTGTTACCAAAGCGAGTTAAGCGGCATTAATGAAAAATCGTTTCACGATATCGTATGGTATCGTAAAAGTATTGAGGTTCCAACGGAGTATGCAGGGAAACGAATCATTCTCCATTTCGGTGCTGTTGATTATGAAGCAAAGGTATGGGTAAATGGACATTTAGTAGCAAGTCATGAGGGAGGCCACACCCCATTTCATGCGGATATTACTGCTGTGTTGAATGCAATAGGCCCCAATAGCATAGTCGTGCGTGCTCAAGATTATAGTAAAGACGTCACGCTGCCTAGAGGGAAGCAGTATTGG
>NZ_JBFTSN010000434.1:0-5216 GCF_056400045.1 Paenibacillus sp. 01L418 | reverse complement strand
TAAATGGGCTGCTAGAGAAGGGTGTCGCTAATCTGAAGGTCATTTATTACGGCTGGCAAAATCAAGGCGACTATGACCTTTATGACCGTTTTCCAATTGAGGAGTCGCTAGGCGGCGAGACGGCTGCCAAGGCTTTTGTTTCCAATATGACAAAGCATGGCATTGACGTCATGTTCGAGGATGATTTTGTCTGGATCGATTCGGACAATTCCGATTTATCTGGCAAAACGAACGGTATTCGCGGCATTGATGAAACGGTATTTGTTGATGAGGGATGGTTTATCAGCAAGCCGTCACGCACCGTTGCCATGGCCTATCAAACGATTGAGAAGCTGAAGGAGATTGGCATATCCGGCATTTTGTACAACTGGATGGGTGAAATGGTGTTCCATGACTATGATCCGTCAGGCATAGAAACTCGTTCGGACACGATTGCTGTATACGATGGCTTACTCGAATACACGCAGAAGACGCTTGGCACGGCTGGCGTATATCGCGGGAATGACTACGCAGTTGGCCAAAGCGATTTTATCGCTAATTTGCCGCATGAATCCAGCTATGATTTCATGGTCGACGAGACGGTTCCTTTTTATCCCATCGCGCTTCATGGTTATGTATCGTATTCGTTTGGAGATGGCAATCTTCGTAATGATGTAGAAACTGAGTTTTTAAAAGCCATTGAATACGGAGCTGTTCCTTCTTTCTTCCTCACACATGAGGATTCACGGAAGCTCAAGTACACGGCTGCGAGTTTCTTATTCAGCAGTCAATATGAGAAGTGGACAGACCGCATTTTAAAGGAATACGAGGCTTTTGATTCCCTAGCAGGTTTGTATTCCCAAACGATTGAAAACCACGAAAAGCTGTCTGAAAATCGGTTTGCTACCGTTTATGAGGACGGCACACGGGTAATCGTCGATTATAACAGCAAGACGTTCGTCGTAGAGAAGGGAGTGGGCGCCTAATGCAAGCAAAAGCTAGAGTCCGTGCAGCGCGCCTTCATCTCTGGAAGCGCTACGGAATGGGACTGCTGTTCATGCTGCCATGGATTATTGGGTTTGCGATGTTCGTCATTATCCCGATTAGCTGGTCGTTATTTATGTCCTTTAACAAGGTGCAAGTAGCGGTCGGAGGATTTAAATATGAATGGGTTGGATTGCGCAATTTTCGGGATGCTTTTTTGAAAGATAACATTTTCCCAATTGAACTTATCACTTATTTCCAAGAAATGCTGCTGATGGTTCCGATCATCGTTATTTTTGCCCTGCTGATCTCATTAATGCTGAATCAGAAATTTCCTGGACGATTTATTTTCCGCGCGTTGTTTTTTCTTCCAGTTATTTTTGCAACAGGGCAAGTGCTCTCAGAGCTGTTCTTGCAAGGAGCGGGAGATATTCCATTCCTGGAGCAGTACAATTTGCTTCCGATAGTTGAGGAATATGTTGGAAAGCAATTTGCAGAGACCGTAATGGCAGTTTTGGGCAAAGCGATTCTAATTTTATGGTATTCCGGTGTGCAGATTCTTATCTTTATTGCGGGTTTCCAGACGATTTCACCGACGATTTATGAGGCTGTGCGGATCGATGGCGCCTCCCCTTGGGACAGCTTCTGGAAAATAACGCTGCCAGCCTGTGTGCCATTCATCAGCTTGAATGTGCTCTACACGATTATCGACCTGTTCACATTCCCGCTTAATCCTGTGCTGAAGCATATCAAAGACAACATGTTTAAGGTCGATACCGGTTACGGCTACGCCAGTGCGCTCGCTTGGATTTATTTTGGACTCATCTTCGCGCTGATCGCCCTCGTATTATGGCTGTTTAACCGGAGCCTCAAGACAAGGAGGGTACATTCATGATTACTGCGATGAAGTCTGAGTTCGAGAAGGTTAGCCGCAGCGTAAGGGGAGTTCTATGGGGCCGCAAAGCCCAGAAAACAAAAATGCTTGTGCTCGGACGAAGCTTGTCTGACGGTTTGCTGGCGAAGCTCATCATTTATTTGCTGCTCTCGATTGTCGCTTACCTTTATTTACAGCCGATTCTTTATATGGTCAGCACGATGTTTAAGAACATGAGTGATCTCCTTGATCCGACGGTAAAGTGGATTCCGCGCGAGATTACTTGGGAAAATGTGACGAAAGCGCTGAAAGGTCTGCAATACCCGGAAGCACTCAGAAACACTGCCCTTATATCGGTGACATGCTCGCTCGTACAGGTCATTATTTGTGCGATGACCGGCTATGCGCTTGCTAGGCTGGAGCTGCCATTCAAGGGACTTTTTACGGCGCTAATCATATTGACCTTCTTGATTCCGCCGCAGGTTATCATCATTCCGCTTTACGTTATATTCAGCAAGCTCGGCTTGTTGAATTCGATTTTTGTGTTTCTCATACCGGCTATATTCGGGCAAGGCCTTAAGGGAGCATTATTTATTCTCATTTTCCGGCAGTTTTTCAAAGCGCAGCCGCCAAGCTTGGAGGAGGCAGCGAAGCTGGATGGAGCTTCTACAGCGAGGCTGTTTTTCGGAATTATGCTGCCTCTTGCAAGGTCAGCGTGCTTAGTCGTGTTTCTCTTCTCATTTATTTGGTACTGGAACATGTATTATGAGCCATCGATGTTTCTTACCAAAGGTTTCACGCCGCTGTCGATCCGCCTAGATATGCTGGAGGATGTGCTGAATCCGTCCTTGCTCGGTAATACTCGAACCATCGTTAATCCGATTACGGAGAGCACCAAAATGGCCGCAGCCTTCCTTATCATTTTACCGCCAATCATCGTGTTTATGTTCCTTCAGCGCTGGTTCGTTAGCGGTATTGAAAGAACGGGAATTGTTGAATAGTTCGCTTTCTGCGCTAAGGCGCAGCAGCTCTTTGGGGGGGTGGTGTTTCGGCAAACAGCTGCTGGAACGGTTTCAACGTTATAAAGAATGCTAAACCGCAAAAAACGAGGGGAAGGCTTACGAAACTAAGCTTATGCTTACGAAGCTAGTTTTGCTCTACAAAACTTAAAGCTTAAGCTTACGAAGCCAGTTTTGCTTCACAAAACTTAAAGCTTATGCTTACGAAGCCAGTTTTGCTTCACAAAACTAAGCTTATGCTTACGAAGCCAGTTTTGCTCTACAAAACTTAAAGCTTATGCTTACGAAGCTAGTTTTGCTTCACAAAACTTTTAGGAGGCCAAAAAATGAAAAACAAAAGCGCTTTGACATGGATGTTGTGTATGGTCTTGTTATTTTCAGTCGTTCTCTCGGCTTGCTCCGGCAATGGAGAAAAGAATAAAACGACTAACACTCCTTCTAATAATACAGCGACAGATGCACCTACCGATGATGCAGCCAAACCGGCTACAGAAGAGAAGCATGAGCCTGTTACGATTAAACTCATTTCATGGTCCGATTCCTACACGGAATTATACAAAATGTTTAACGAAAAATATCCATGGATTACAATTGAACAGGTTCCTGTAAACGGCAAACCAATTATGGAGATCATCGCTACTTTGGAAGCGGCAGGAACACCAGCCGATTTAACTTGGATCGACAGTGATTTGATCTCGTTTGACCAAGCTGGCTTGGTTGAGGATTTGACTCCTTATATCGAGAAGGATATGACATTCCAAGATGTTCAGCTGCCTCAAGGATTTTTTGATACGATGACGTATAAAGACAAAAAATTGGCTGTGCCATTCGTTGACGTACCGATGTGGATTCTCGTCAATAAAGATTTGCTTGCTAAGCATGGTGTTGAAATGCCAGCAAATGATTGGACTTACGATGATTTCCGCGATGTAGCCAAAAAAATTACCGATCCAGAAGCAGGGGAATATGGCTTAACGACACAGCCAGAATTTCAAATGCGCGTTCTTAGCACAAAAGCAATTGCTGACGGACATGCTGCAAACATTCATTACTTAAATGAAGATTTGACACAAAGCTTGCTCAATACGCCAGATGTAATGAACGATGTTAGATGGCTTTCAGATTTTGTGTGGAAAGACGGCTCCATGCAGAGCAATGCGAAAGCTAAGGAACAAGGCGATGTATCGAGAGAATTTATTAACGGTAAAACGGGCTTTGCGATCGGCGGAGACTGGGTGCTTCCAGGCCTCAAAAAGGATGCAAAATTTGAATGGGATGTTTTGCCTTTCCCAAGAGGAAAAGTAAGCCAACCAGGTTATAGTATTTATGGTCCGCTTTCACTGCTCAGCGGTTCCAAGCATAAAGAAGAAGCTTTCCTATGGATTAGCTTCCAATTCTCCAAAGAAGCGCAAAAATGGAAGATTGACCAAGGAGCAAATGCTTCGGTCATCGATCCTGAATTGACCGCTTATTATGATGAAACGCCAATGTGGGAAGGCAAAAACAAGGAAGCTGTTAAAATTGCAAAGGAAAATGCAAAAATACAGCCGGGCGTAACCGTTCCTGCTTGGTCTGAATACAACTGGAACAATATTTTGAATGAAATTATTTTTGATGGAGCAGATATTAATAAACTGATTCCAGAAACGGAAAAATGGAATAAGCGGACGCTAGAGGTTCGTGAATCATTGAAATAATCGGAGTCTACCTTTAGTAGGCTAATCTCGAAATCACCCTATGTCGCTTAGTTTGCGGCAATAGGGTGATTTTTTTGTATTAATAAGGTATGTGGATAGCCTAAGCTTAGTAATTCATAAACTTAGTCATATAAAATAATTAATAATTTCAATATAAATATGTATTATTTAAGAAGTTTCAATCTAATTGGTTTAATTTACATAACATTTTAGTTAAACTGGTTTAATATAGATAAATTAACAGTGGGGGTTATCAAAAATGAAGATGGGATTACGCTCGTTGACGAATAAATTTATGCTAGTCATGGCCGCCGCATTAGTCATAATCGTTAGTGTGATTCTCATGTATGAATGGAAATCCACTCGTATAGCTGTCGAGCAGCAGCTTCTGGACAAGGGTCGCACGATGGTTTTATCGCTAGCTCGCACACTTGAGAATATTACGGAGCAGGATTTTAAAACAGGTGTTGTGCTGGAGGATGGAACGAAATGGGACGGAAATAAGCTAAAGGAGGATTTTTTCAACGATACATTGACTGTAAATCCCGAAAGTGAGAAAGTGGCTGAAAAAAGGCTAAAGGACTCATCCTATGCGGGGAAAGAATCGATTTTGTACAATGGAGAGTCCATTCCGCTATCTCAATATGAACTGAAATATGATAG
>NZ_JBFTSN010000433.1:0-5217 GCF_056400045.1 Paenibacillus sp. 01L418 | reverse complement strand
CCTCGACAGTGTGGCTGTCGGCGACAATATGTATATTTATGGAAGCAGTGGTTCGAAAGGTTTCGTTCGTGACCTAGGCCTTAGCATTGCTGACCGTCTTGGTCTTTCCCTTATAACTAATCCAGGTGAAAATCCTAAGTATCCAGTTGGTACAACAGGAGACTGGAGTGATCATGCGCCATTCTCGAAAGCAGGTATTCCTTACGCCTACTTGGAAGCGACGAACTGGAGCCTTGGCGACAAGGATGGTTATACGCAAACTACACTGGATGGAGAGATATGGCACACAGCAAAAGATACTCTTGATTATATCGAGTCTGCTTATCCGGGAAGAATCCAAGAGCATTTAACGACATTTACTAAAGTGCTCACAAGCATTCTTCTTGAAGTACAAGAGCTTCAACTAAGCAAAGATAAAGCATCCATAACAGAAAAAAGAACGATTGACGTTTCATTCGAATTACCGGCAGGCGTAGCGCTTGCAGATCTGAAATGGAGCTATGGCGAGAAACCTCTGACCGAATGGAAAAAGTGGGGCACGAACTCATATTCGGGAGACCCATTCATCTATTTGGAAGGGACGCCAGTGCTGGATGGAACGACGGTTAAAGCGCAAGTTACGTTCGACCTTATTTACAACACAACAAACTTGTCTGGTGCTCACCGTTCCAGATACCCGGCAATGCTTGGTACTCGTGATTTTGCTGTTCTAGATCAGAAAGGCCGCACCATTGCGACAGCACCTATTAAGCTTAATGTTTATGACAGCTATCATTCGTATGATGAAATTAAACCAGAGATTGATGCGATTACAGCAGAAATTAATGCGAAAAATAATCGCTATGTCGAAACGCAGGTTCTTGGCCAATCCGTGCAGGGCAGAAACATTTATTTTACGATTTTGGCAAAGGACAAAGCGTCTGTAGACAAATACTTAAATGAAACGATGCCTGCTATGATGAATGATCCGAAGGGCTTGCAGGATAAAATCAAAAATGGCACGTTCACCGACTATAAAGTTCCAGTATGGCTTAACAATATCCATCCGGATGAAGCGCCTGGCGTTGACGTTATTCTTAACTTCTTCCGGGAAATGGGGATGAAGGATAACATCACGTTTAATACGAACGAGGATGCCGCTAATCCGCTGCCCGTTACGTTAAACGTAAATGATGCGCTTGAAAATGCTATTTTCCTAATGAATTTCACGGAAAATCCAGATGGACGTTCATTGAATACGCGGGCAAATGCCAACTCGTTTGACTTGAACCGCGATAATTCCTATCAAACACAGCCCGAAACAAAAATCGTAACGAAAGAAATTGCCAAATGGTCGCCGCTTTCCTTCTTGGATATGCACGGTTTCGTAGGCAGCTTCCTGATCGAGCCGTGTACGCCGCCGCATGATCCGAATTTCGAGTACGATCTATTGATTGGAAGCATGCTCGAGCAAGCGAATGCGATGGGTAAAGCAGGTATTGCTAATACCAAATATACAAGCTACGAAATTCCGTATGAATCTCATCAAAACAACAATGGACCTAATAAATCAGGCTGGGACGATGCATCTCCTGCGTATACAGCTGTTTATGCGATGCACCATGGTGCATTAGGTCACACGCTGGAAATACCAGAGCTTAACGAGGATTCAACGACTGCACTCTTCTATGCGAGCGTTGCAGCAACCAAGTATGTAGTAGAAAACAAAGAAAAATTGTTTTTGAACCAGCTTGAAGTTTATAAACGTGGAGTCGAGAATACAGACAGCCGTACCGTTGATAAATATTTGACGAATGCTGCTGATCAAGTCATTGGCAGACCGCGCGGTGCAGAAACTAATTTCTTCCCAGACTATTATGTTCTTCCTGTAGCAAGCGAATTGCAAAAAAACCGCCTAGCAACGTATGAAATGGTTCAGTACTTGCTGAGCAATGGCGTGAAAGTCGAACAAACCACGACACCTGTGACGATTGGCGAGGTCGTTYATCCAATTGGCTCTTATGTTGTCAACATGAAGCAAGCGAAGAGGGGTTATGCTAACCTCGTCTTGTATGACGGCTTTGATGTATCGGATTTCTCTGAAATGTATGCGGAAATCGTTCAAAGCTTTGCTGATATGAGAGGTTTTGATCGTTATGTGGTTCGTCAGGATGGAGCCTTCTCCGGTAAAACGACGAGCGTTACTGGAGTCGTAATCCCAGAGACGACCATTCCAGGCGACGCAGAACAGTATGTCATTAGAAATACAAGCAATGCGGCCATTAAAGCAGTAAATGAATTGCTTGCAGCTAAGAAAGCAGTAACGATGCTGAGCAAAGGTGCTGCAGGTTATGAATTAGGAGATTTCCTCGTTTCCAAAGCGGATCTCCAGTCTATTTCCAAAAAATATTTGTTAGATGTTATTGCCTTTGACAGTAAGAACAGCAAAGAAGGGCCGCTGCTGAAATTAACGACGGTATCCGCAACAGGAGTCCCTGCTTTTGTTCTAAAAGATTTGGGCTTCCCTGTGACAACGGATATGGCGGCAAGCGATGTACTTATTAACACAAGCGGACAAGCAAGCACGAACCTGATTGGTGAGGGCAAGCCTTATATTGGATTCGGAAGATCAGCAATGAACACAATGAAGGGTTCGACGCTGCTGCCAGGATTCGATTTCGCAACGACAGGAAGCTCTCATGAAGGCTTGTTCAAAACAGAGCTGGATCAAACGCATTTGATTACGGCTGCGTACGATGCAAAAGAATACTTCTACACGGCATCGGGTTCATGGATCACTTCTACTCCTGCAAATGCGAAGGTGTTGGCAACGGCAAGTACAGATGCTGACTTCTTTAAAGCAGGCTGGTGGCCTGGAAATGATAAAGTAAAAGGTAAAACGATTGGCTTCACCTACAAAAAAGGCAAAATTAATGTCACGTTATTTGCGAATGATTTGCTGAACAGAGCACATCCGCAAAAGCAATTCAGAGTGGTGGCTAATGCAATATTTACAGCGGCATTTGCTGAGGAGACGGGACCTGTTGTAACACCGGACCCAGGCACCGGCGGACCAGGTCCAGTTGTAACACCAACGCCAACACCGACTCCTAAACCTACGCCAACGCCAGTTGACGTTCCTGAGTTTAAAGATTTAGGAGCTGTCGAGGCATGGGCTGGAGACGCAATTAAGGAGTTGGCTGGAAAAGGCATTATTACAGGTATTAGCAGCACATCATTTGCACCGCTTAAACAAGTAACGCGAGCTGAGTTTTTGACGATGCTTGTTCGCGCTTATCAATTAGCGGATGCGACTGCCACGGCAGACTTCAGTGATGTGAAAACGTCGGATTGGTACTACGCTTCAGTAGCTGCAGCGGTGAAAGCAGGACTGGCTCAAGGTGTAGGAGAGGGCAAATTCGATCCTAACCGACCGATTACACGTGAGGAAATGGCTATTATGGCTGCGAACGCCTTGAAGCTCATCAATAAGGATGCAGCAGCAAGTGACGTAGAGGGTGCCTTAAGTAAATTTAGCGACCAAGCTAAAATGGCATCGTATGCGAAAGAAGCGATTGCCCTTCTGACAGAACAAGGCGTGATCAACGGCATGACGGACGGCTCCTATGCTCCAAAAGGCATAGCTAACAGAGCGCAAGCAGCCGTTATCATTAGCAAGCTCCTTAAGAAAAATTAAATTAAAGCAATAGATAAAGGGCTGCCAGCGGCAGCCCTTTTATTTAAAGCTTTTTTATGAAGTACATATTGCCTCACAGAAAACGCAAGGAGGACGGCATAGATGAAATTGAATATTGGGAGCAAACGTAAATTAACGATAGCCAATAAGATTTACGGCAGTTTTTTTGCTGCAATTGTTTTTATTATGCTTCTATTATGCTTTATTTTTTATAATCTCAATAACCTTAATAGATCCTATAATGAGCTTATTAACAATAATGTAGCCGTCCTTATGAATATGGAGTCTATTCAAAGAAATGCCGTTCAGCTCAATAGCAGCTTTAGCGATTACTTATTGAATAAAAATAAAGACATGTTAAAAGAAATGGATGCGGTAAGTGCGGATATTGTTAGTCAAGCAAAGGCAGCACAAGCTTTGATACAAAATGAGGAAGATATTAAAGCGCTTGACGCCCTTCTGGGATGGAACAATCAATACATGGAACGGATAGCAGCGTTTAACGATGTGGAGCAGTTAAAAGCCACTTCTTATGCCAACACACGCGTTTTCCCTTTGGCCAAGCTAATTCGCACTAATGCGATTAAACTCGCTCAAAAACAAGAGAACGTTATGTCGGAAAAGGTACTGGCAAACGATAGGGAAGTTAATCAGTCAAATATTTCTATGATTATCGGAAGTATCCTCCTTATTGCGGTGACGCTGCTGCTTGGTACACTGCTTTCTAGAAATATTTCCATGCCCATTAGACGTTTGTCTGGATTAGCTGTGGCCGTAGCCAGCGGTGATTTGCGCAGCACGCCTCTTCACATTCGAAATAAAGATGAAATCGGTTCATTAGCAGACTCGTTTGATAGTATGAGGAGCGGTTTGCAGGAGATGATAGAGCAGGTCAATCAGGCTGCGAAGCAGCTGGCAGCAAGCTCTGAGGAGATGCGTGAAGGAGCCAAACAAACCTCAGCAGCTACGTATTACATCGTTGAATCGACGCAGCTGGTTGCTGCATCAGCAGAGGAGCAGCTGCAAGGTTCAGAAGCAATTTCAACAGCGATGGAGGACATTGTCGAAGCAATTAGAAGTATAGCATCCGCGGTAACTGTGATTTCGGAAACGTCAGAGCAAGCCATTCTTATCGTAGATGGAGGACATTCCTACATGGAGCTTGCCACCCAAGACATGAGCAGCATTGATCAAATCGTCGATGAAACTGCGAATTCCATGGAAAATGTGAAGGAAAGCGTGCAGCACATCGAGAACATCGTAGCATTAATTGCATCCATTTCGGGCCAGACTCGGCTGCTTGCATTAAATGCAACCATTGAAGCAGCAAGGGCAGGGGAACATGGCTTAGGGTTTGCTGTAGTAGCGGAAGAGGTTAGAAACTTAGCGAAACAATCGGAAGAAGCGTCAAAAAAAGCGTCTAAGCTGCTCGGCACTGTACGCAGCAATACAATGCAGGCTGTTTCTATGATGGATAAAGGGAAAAATGAAGTGAAAAAGGGAAAGCGTTCATTGATCGAGACAAGCAGTCAATTTCAGCT
>NZ_JBFTSN010000432.1:0-5239 GCF_056400045.1 Paenibacillus sp. 01L418 | reverse complement strand
CTACCTATGGCATGACATTCATGTGGAACACGGCCAATCTGGAAGCGCTCGAGCAGGTACCATGGCCAGAGGAAGACAAAGAGGTTATTTCCGAGCAGTTCAAATGGGTGAGAGAACCTTCTCGCGTGCCAGGCGCTTATATGGTCGAGCGGGAAATTAGCAATGTTTGGAACAGGGTTGTCTTTAACGGGGATAATCCGCGAACGGCCATTGATGATGCTGTAGTACGGACTAATCGTGAAATCATGCGGAAGATGGAAGAGTTCGGCTATTATGCGAATGGCAAAATGATCAGGCCGTATCCGGTTCCGACCATATCATCGATAGACAAGTGGGTTGAGCGAAAATGAAGACACGCAGATTTAATGAGGCTTACCTATTTCTGACGCCTTATCTTTTGATGTTCGGCACGTTTATTATTATCCCGGTAGTGGTAGCGGCAGGCCTCTCCCTTACTTATTTCAATACGGTAGAGGCGCCGGAGTGGATCGGCTTCAAAAACTATATCGATCTGCTTACGCACGATGAAATCTTTATGCAAAATGTTCTGCCCAACACGATAAAGTTTGCTTTGATCGTAGGACCGGGCGGCTATGTCATTTCATTTCTGCTTGCTTGGATGCTGGCACAAGTTCCGAGCAAGCCGCGCACCATTCTTGCCCTTATTATTTATTCTCCTTCGATGACAATGGGAGTAGCGATGTCGGTCGTATGGACGATTATATTCAGCGGCGATCAAGCGGGATATATTAACTCCTTGCTGCTTAATTTAGGGCTGATCAACGCCCCTATACAGTGGCTGCAGTCACCGGAATATTTGATGACGATCATGATTGTCGTGTCATTATGGAGCAGCATGGGAGTTGGTTTCCTTGCCATGCTTGCAGGTGTTCTGAACATTGATCAAACGATATACGAAGCGGGTTATATCGATGGAATCCAGAATCGTTTTCAAGAAATTATTTATATTACGATTCCTTCGATGAGGCCGCAGATGCTGTTTGGCGCGGTCATGGCGGTTGTAACAACGTTCCAAGCCGGTGAGATTGGTGTTCAGTTATCAGGCGGCAACCCAACGCCGCAAAACTCAGGGCAGTTGATCGTCAACCATATTGCTGATTATGGCCTCATTCGCTATGAGATGGGGTATGCGAGCGCGATTTCTGTTGTGCTGCTGATCGGGGTATATATGCTGTCTAAGCTTTCGTGGAAATTATTCGGTGAGAAAGAGTAGGGGGTGCAAGTTTTGTCTTATCAAGGTACAAAAGTTAATCCGACCAAGTTTCACAAAAGTCAGCTGAAATTTTATGCCATTCTTATTCCTTTGGCGTTTTTTATGATGMTGCCAATCATATTTATCATCTCGCATGCATTCAAGCCGATTGATGAGCTGTTTGCATTCCCGCCGCGCTTTCTCGTACAGAAGCCGACATTTGATAACTTTAGAGATTTGTTTTTTACGACGTCGACATCAGGTATTCCGTTCAGCCGTTTTATATTCAACAGCTTGCTCGTAACGATCTCTGTCATGTTCTTTTCGGTATTTATTAGCGCGTTGGCTGCCTATGCAATGGCCAAGATGAAATTCAAGCTGCGCAAGGTGTTGTTTGAGGTAAACACGCTTGCCCTCATGTTCGTGCCAATCGCGGTACAAATTCCGCGCTACTTGGTCGTAGATCAGACCGGTATGTTGGACACTTATTTTGCTCATATTTTGCCGCTGCTGGCCATGCCAATTGGGCTGTTCCTGCTGAAGCAATTTATTGATCAAGTGCCCGAGGAGCTGAAGGAAGCGGCCATTATCGATGGAGCGAGTGAATTTACGGTATTCAGGAAGGTCATTGTACCTGTCATTATGCCCGCGCTTGCTACAGTCGCCATTCTTGCTTTTCAGGCGGTATGGAACAATGTCGAGACTTCAAATTATTATGTCAACGATGAAAGCTTGAAGACATTATCGTTCTTCATGAGCTCGGTTGCGTCGGGGTCCGGCAACACCATCGCGGGTCAAGGCATGTCGGCAGCTGCATCGCTGCTTATGTTCGTTCCGAACCTCGTCATTTTTATACTGCTGCAAAGCAAAGTGATGAACACAATGGCGCATTCAGGACTGAAATAGAGGAGACTCCGATGAAGAACATTAACGGCAAGGTTTTGTTGCTTGTTCTCGCCGTCTTCCTATGGCTTGATTCCTCATCCATGGTGCTCGCTGAAGCGCCTTACAAGACCTATACGGAAGACCATAACAGGCAATTTGTACGAACGCAGGATGCATATCATCCAGCAGGTTCAATAGAGAAGGTAGGAGATCTTGAGTTTTCCGGGCCTTCCGATATTTATATCGATGCGCGCAACCAAATCTATGTTGCAGATACGAACAATCATCGTATCGTGGTCCTCGATGACGAGGGGCAATTCATACGGGTCATCGGTGAAGAGGTTTTGCAGACGCCGGTTGGTGTATTCGTTGACCATAAAGGCGATGTGTACGCAGCGGACAGCGGACTTAATCAAGTCGTTAAATTTGGCGCTGACCATGCGGTAAAGCAAATCTTTGCGAGGCCGGAATCGCCGCTCTTTGGCAAAAACAATCCCTTTAAGCCGATGAAGGTGACGGTCGATAAGCGCGGAAACGTATATATCATAAGCGAGGGATCGACTAACGGCGTCGTGCAGATGAGCTCAAATGGCGATTTTCTTGGCTATTTTGGCAGCAATGAATCCAAAGCGAGCTTTCGTATTATGCTGGAGCGATTTTTGTTTACCGATGCACAGCGAGCGAAGTTATTCAAAAATGTACCGCCTTCTGCTACAAGCATCGACATTGATCAGAAGGGGTTAATTTATACGATAACCCAAGGCGACGAGGGAAGATCTGTCAAACGATTTAATATTTCCGGCTTCAATTTATTGCCTGCGGATATGACTTTTCATCCGCTGTATACAGATCTATTTATTTCGAAGAGCGGCAACATTTATACGATTAGCCAAACCGGCATTATTTTCGAATATGACACAGAGGGCAATTTGCTGTTCTCGTTCGGTGCACCCGATGATGGGAAGTCGCGGATCGGCATGTTCATTAATGCGGCTGGCATTGCAGTAGATGCAGGCGAAAATATTTATGTCGTCGACAAGGAAAGAAATAATATTCAAATCTTTAAGCCAACCGAGTTTACGAGTATGGTTCATCACGCGCTTGAGCTTTATAAGGAAGGGCACTACGTCAAGAGCCGTGAGCCGTGGAGTCAGGTGCTGAACAAAAACAACTTGTTCGACCTTGCGCATAAAGGACTGGCAGATGCCTACTACAAGCAGCAATTATATGCGGAAGCGATCGAGGAATATGTTATTGCGAACGATAAGGAAGGGTATTCCAATGCCTTCTGGGAAATTCGCAATCGCTGGCTGCAAAACAACTTGATTTATGTGCTGTATGTCGGAATTATTTTGTTCGTGCTGCGGATATTGGTGCGCTGGCTGCAGCGGAAAACAGGGGTATTTCATTCCGTTATTCGGTTGAAAGAGCAAGTTTTCTCAGCAGCGTTTATTCGGCATGTTATGTTTGTTTCCCGATTTATTAAAAGCCCTTTTGAAGGCTTTTATGGCATCAAGGAGGAACGGAAGGTTTCCCTTTGGTCCGCGTCGTTCTTGTATGTGCTTTTCTTTGCCGAATATGTGTTTGCACTTTATTACACCGGCTTTATATTCAACAACGTGGAGCCTTCCAGCTTGATTTTGATGAAGGAGATTGCCAAAGTATTTGCGCCGATTGCGCTGTGGATTATCGCGAATTACTTGGTGAGTACAATCAATGAAGGCGAGGGCAAATTTTCAGAAGTGTACAAAGGTACCATTTATGCTATGGCACCGTACTTGTTGTTCAGCCCTATCATCGTCATCGTCTCGAATGTACTGACGAACAATGACGCGTTCCTGTACAGCTTCTCAAGCAACATCATCGTCGTGTGGTGTGCGGTTCTCCTATTTATTATGGTGAAGGAAGTGCATGACTACACGGTCCGCGAGACGATTCGCAATATTTTGATCACCTTATTTGGCATGCTGATTCTGAGCTTAGTTGCATTTATTGTGTATGTGCTGCTCGATCAGGTATTTGATTTTGTTTATTCTGTCATACGGGAGCTGATGATACGTGCGGAACTCTAAATGGATTAGACCAGTCGTAACCGCCGTCATCATAGCTGCAGCCATTGCCATCGTATATGTCCTGTTTTTTGGTAACGGCCGCTCTAGCAGGGAGACGGGTGCGATTCCAGATTCGGAGCTGCAGTCCGCGTTTCCTGATCATGAAGAGGCAGGGTCAAAGTTATCCTCCGATTATCGCAAGGTGGCGGAGAATGAACATCTTGAGCTGTATCTCAAAGAACAAAGCTTGTCCATTCAAGTGAAGGATAAGCGCTCAGGCTACATGTGGTCTTCCGAAATCATCGACACGGAATCCAATGAATCTTGGAAAAATTTTATGGCATCGGGATTGTCTCTTGATTATTTCGAAGAGAGCAAGCCGAATGCAACGCGAACGGATCTTGTCTCTCAAGCGAATAAATMGATAACCCTCGAGTCGCTTGAAAAAGGATTTAAAGCGATTATTCGTTTAAACGATCTGAAGCTTGGAATGGAGCTGCATGTATCGCTGGAGAAGGATCAATTGGTGGTTCGGATTCCACAGCAAAGCATTCTTGAGGGAAATAAAACGAAGCTTGGGTCCGTATATGTTTATCCGTTCCTTGGAGCGACTAAGGCTAATGAAGTAAATGGTTATATGTTCATTCCAGATGGATCAGGTGCAATAATCCGGCTTGCAGACAATAAGGGGAAATTCAAAATCCCGTATGAAGCGAAGATTTATGGCACGAACGAAGGCATCGAAACGGTTAACCGTGATATTTTCACAAATCCGCCGCTCACCGTGCAATATCCCGTATTCGGAATGGTTCACGCTGAAGGCGGCAACGGACTATTCGGCATCGTAGAGAATGGTCAATATAATGCCAAAATCGTTGCGTATCCGAATGGAGTCAATACGCCATACAACTGGACGACGGCACAATTTCTATCTAGGGAATCATATCTCCAGCCAACGAGCCGGTCACTTGGCGGTGTCATCGTCTATGAGAAGGCTCGCAATCCAGAGGATATGAAAATTCGCTATACGTTCTTGAGCGGCAAGGACGCAAGTTATGTTGGCATGGCCAAGACGTATCAAGCGTACTTG
>NZ_JBFTSN010000431.1:0-5265 GCF_056400045.1 Paenibacillus sp. 01L418 | reverse complement strand
AACAGAACTGTTCCATGTATGCTGCTTAACCAGGATATCCAATCGCACCGGCCCCCGCAACTCAACTTCTTGGCCATCGATGATAGCAGTTGCCAGCTGCTTCCGGATCTTGGACTCACAGTTCATATTTTCGTTATCTTCATCTGCATGGTTCCAAATTGCATTTCAGAGCTGATTTAGCGCATTTATAAAAAGAGAAATCCGATTATAATCTTTCTGCTGCTTCCATTAGTTCTCTTCTAAATAATCAACCAAGTCAGTGAAATCCGAGACACATGACGCGTTATGTACAGCCTTGGGTACCTGAGAAGATTGATAGTCATGGATTGCGGGGATGGACTAATCGAGTTAATTAATCCTGAGATATTAGAGTTGGAAGGTGCACGATCGGGAGTAGAATCTTGTTTAGCTTATCCAGATTATTACGGTTACGTTAATAGGGCTCAATCGGTGAAGATTAAAACGTTGAATAGCAAGGTTAAATCTATCGTTCTTCAGGCAGAAGGCTATTTGGCGCGATGTAATGAAATCGATCATTTAAATGGAGTGCATGTTTTATCCGAATGAGACACGATCCCTCAAGTCCCCAATCTACCGCAGCGAACAGTTGAAAACGAAAAGGAACTCGGTATGGCGAAAGCTCTAATCGAACAGCTGAGTGAGAAATTTGAACCTAACAAATATACGGACGATTATCGTATTGCCTTGCTTGATCTCATGAACAAAAAGTCACCGGTGAAAGTGTAGATGTTGTAACTTCTCCTGCAGCTGAAAAATATCGAATGTCAATGATCTTCTGGCAGCCTTGCAAGCAAGCCTAGAAGCAACTAAGCTGGTGACAAATAACTCTCCGCCCTCTATGAAACGAAAAAGTGCAGCGACGTCTAAGGATCACGTATCATGACGACACCGAAGGCGACCTCCATCGAGTGAGCCTTTCGATTAGGCATCTTCAGTGCAACGTATAGTCGCGTCTTTCGTTCGATGAAAGTAGCTGCGCAAGCCTTGCTTTGCCACGGCTAGAAACCACGGTATCAAGCTCCCAATGACCGAACGTCGTACGTTTATGGACTTCTTTCGGTCGCTTGCTGATCGGTGTACTGACGAGGAAGTGACCACGTGTTTCCATTGGCTTTTGACGCTTGCCCTTATGTCTATTTTTTAACACAAGAAAACATGCAAGGCCACCTGACAAAGTGAGTGGCCTCGTATGTTTTCTTTTAGTTCGTTATAAAACCGATAATTTTTTCATTGAAAAAATCAATTAATTAGCCGATATTAAAAAGAAAGTAAAATGTGTTAAGACATCATCTTTTAAAAAAAATCTAACGAATGGGTAGACATCTTCTGTAATTATTGAAACTTCTCTACTTCCATCATCTTGAGTTATAACATATCCAGATGATCCCCATGTATCTTGCGCAGCATCAGGATTATATTTACCGTAAAATACACCATTAGCATTAATTCTCCAATCCTCATTTTGTGGGAAGAGCGACATCACATTTTCAAAAGTATCACCCACACGAACTCCTCGAGGTCCCGGATGATCTCCAAACACATCGATCACTGCCGGTGTTGTTTCTACAGAGCGAGCATCAAAATAGATATATTTAACCACATCATTGGAAAAATATGTTTCGCCACCACTATCATTCACCTCTTTATTAAGTCCTAATTCCTCCATTCTCTCTTTGGTCCAATCCGAGCGTATTAAATCAAAGTCATATATTTCTTGCTTAGTCATAACTTCTGGTGTTGGGACATTTGTTTCAGATGGTACTGGTGTACTCGTTTCAGCAACCGGTGTACTTTCTACAGGAGATGGAATGGGGCTGGGGCTAGTCTCCATGGATGAATTAGTACTGCACCCGGTTAAAACCATTGACAAAAGAAACAAAAAAATAATGTTTTTCCTCATTGTATACCTCCAAGTTAGAATACAATTCGTTATATAAACTTATTAGTACATTTAAAAAGTAAAGGTTAAAGCCGACTACTCCATGCAAGCAGTCGGCTCATAACCATAAATGAAAGACAAATCAATAAGTTACGGTATTAGGGAAATAACCATAAGCGTTAGAAGTAGAATTTGGATTTGTATCCGGCCTATAATATTTAGCAGGGGCCCATGCATAAGGATACGTAATACCTAAATTACGTGTAATTCTTGCCATCCATTGAATATTTGTTCCAGTTGGGACTACATTTTGAAAGTCGAATTTATAGTCAAATGTTGTTCCAATTCTTTGCATAGCACCTCCTTGAATCCAATTGCTACTTCCAGCGGTTCTATAGAACAATGTAACTGCCGATGGTACTTCTGTATGCGTATTGCCGGTACCACTGAATACGACTGTAATTTGAGCAATTTTGCTGCTAAGAAACTTTGCCTGACTAAAAACATCAAGGTTTCTTCCATAGTTCCAAGACGCAGTATCCCTGTACAATGTTTCAGTTCGGTAGGCTTTTCGGCCAGCGATTTCGTTCTTAGAATATGCACCAAAATGTAAATGTTCAGCAGCTGCACCTACGGAACCGCCTGTTCCAATTCGATCTCCTTCAGCATAAGTTCCATCTGGGTATGTTGTAGTTGCAACAACCATATGTTCATAGTGGCAATAAACACCTGATGCTGTTTCTAGTGAAACGGTATTTAATGAGTCTTTTAGGTTTTTTAAAGTACCATCTGCCACTGCCACTATGATTTTAGAGGTACTAATACTTAGATCCACGCCTACATGAGGTGAAGTTCCATCGACATTTCGTGGTTCACTCCATTTGCTGGTAACAGTGGGCCAAATCTGACTACCACTTGAATTTTCGATCGGACTTGACCAACGTGTTGTAGCATCAATAGCACCTGTGAATACTTCGGAGTAGGGTGTATAGGCAGCATTAACACTTGGCATAACCGAAAAAGATAACCCAAACGCTAACAGTAACAGAACTACTTTGCGATTAATTTTATTCATCATGTTCACCTCACCTTAAAGAATATGTCCAAGTAGACATTTTTTTCGTTTCATTTATTTCCTCTTTAACAACAAGAAGCAGGGTATTTTCATCTGTCCAAGAGAATTCTAAATAACGTGCGGAAGAGTTTGATTCTGCAGGCAGAAAGTCTAAGTCAATTAGTTTGTCGGAATTCAAATCAATTACTTTTATATAACGTGCCTCTGGAACGTCATCTGGAACATAGATAAAGGCAAAATAAGAGTTATCCGAACTGAACCCTTTGTTACTTGCACGAAGTCTAGTTGTTCCATTCAATTTGGTTGAAGTAATTTCTTGGAGCGTACCAGATTTATCAATTTTAGCAATGTGAATTTCGCCACTACTTAGGGCCGTAGCGTAAGCAATAAGGCCATCCTGAACAGCATATATATACGGTGCCTCACCCACCAAGTCCAGTTCAGCTTCCTTCCCATCCAGGCTAACTACAACCTGCTTCATGCCTGAACTTGTAATCTTTTTGCAAAGTACACTTTCGGGAGTCAACCATCCATCTACTAAGTAATTGGCACCCTCCGCATCTGCAATAATAGTTTCATTGCCAGTAGTGATATCATAAACAAAAAGAGCTGATCCACGTGTCTTAATATTGTTTTTATTAGAGTTATAAACCAGTGTTTTACTGTCGGGACTTGACATAACGTCCTCATTCCAAACCACAATATTTTCACCATACAAGTTCATTGACTCCTCTGCTAATGCTTCAAAGGTTTTCCCGTTATATGTACTCGGCAATAACAGCTCCAACTGGTTATTAGAACTGTTTACGAGCCACAGCCCATTCTCCGCAGAAACCAGCGACTTCTGTCCATCCGGCGTAATTGAAAACTGAACGGGGATATCGTCCGAGTTTTTTGGAATTACTATTGTTTTGCCATCAACTTGAACTTTCTGTAACTTAATTGCAATATCCCCATGACTAGTTTTTACGGACGTTTCAAATTCTTGTGGATTTATTTGCTCTTTAGTTCGGATACCATTCAAAGTTCTAACAGTTAGCGCTTCTTCAATCATTTTGTGTTGCAACTCATCCCAGTTCTCTTTGAGAAAACGACCATCTTGTAACATATTATCAACAACTCTAGCATTAGGGTCTACTTCAATTTCTTTTAAAGCTTGTAATGTCAACGGCTCTGAAGATTCATCAACAAGAAACTCTTTTATTTTTGCGTAGTCACGGTCTTGTAGACGGTTAAGCAAAATAGGATTGTCCGTATCAACCTGTAGCATCCTGTAATACTCGTCACCGATAAAATCGAGGTTACCAGCTGTTTTATTGATTGCCACATTGTTATTCTGATTAGAAGCATATGCAACTGAGAAAACTGTTCCTAGCAATAGTACACCTGCTAACGTTGATGTTATTTTTTTTTGCACGGTTCTCTTCATTCCTCTCATTAATAATTATTGGGGTTCATCTGGGTTGGAACTTAATTCATTCACTCTCCAATCTATTCAAATTGAAATCATTGGAAATTATTTCAATGATAATAAATGTTACCTTCAATATACATTATTTGGAATAGTACCAAAAAACCATTTACTTGTCGAATATTATCTAATTTTAAAAAGAGTTTACAAATTCTACAGCTCGATCAGGTTAAGCCAGCTCCAGAGCAACATTAGTGCTAACGAGAACTAATCTTCAATCTCGTTCTCGTATTCTTTTATTCTCAGCGTATCTTTCATGCCAAAAGCCGCTACTCGTAAGGAGTGGTTTTTGGCATATCAATTATTCTTCGTTACAAAAAAGCTTTCTTCTGATTACGGCTCTTGATGACTATAATAACAAGAAATAATAAATCAATTGTTTCGCTTCGTCATCACTGGAATCTATCGGCTCATAACGACTTATTTGGCGATATGTTTTTGYCATTTTATAAATATGTTACAATTTGGTTTGTACTATATGTATACTATTTCGTTTAGTAATAGATCGTTCATTTCATCCGCTTTAACAATTTCAAACACCTGTTTATATACAAGCGTAAACTTTTTTTTTGAAAATGTTCAATTATTGTAAAGATAACTATGACACAACTTTTTCATAGGTGAATACTGACAATTATTAATCATTATAATTTTCTTCATATTCATTGTTATTCGACAAAACTTTCCATAAAATGAAACTCCAATACGACTTCGGCTTGAGTAAGATTTACGAGCTCGTCATTAATTCCAACCCCTGCTACGCATTTCTTCTTGAAGGAAATTCTTTAATTCAAAATAAACTCATCGTGGCCCATGTGC
>NZ_JBFTSN010000430.1:0-5285 GCF_056400045.1 Paenibacillus sp. 01L418 | reverse complement strand
TCGCAAATCCGGCTGACGCCGCAAGCTTTCTCGGCATTTTTTGCTGAAACAGCATGACAAAAGACAAAAGAGTTAATAATATTTCGAAAGTTCTCATGATTTCTCCATTATATAAGTTGTTGGTGGTCTTATACATAACGAATGTGTGGTTCGATTGGTTGCAAAAATATTCCTTTTGGCTGCATTAAAAAAACGCTGGATTGCCCAGAGGTTGCAGCTTATGATGTTGTGGTTCGCTATAAGCTAGTTCTCCTTTATCTGTTTCACATGTATACGGTAAACCCATTATCGCTTTGAGAAAGCATGGACATGTTGCAAACGACTATTATATCTTTCATAAGTAATATGACAGTATCAGCTTCGTATATCTCGTGAAATTCAGGTTCGCAAATCCTTTTCTGCGCATAAACCGTGAACACCTGATTCGTATATCTAAGCTAAAAAAATCAAAGTTATGCGAAAACAAAGCACCAAAAGCGAAGTAGGGAAATAGGTTAAACCCTTGTTGCACAAGGGTTTAAGGTATTTATGAAGGCTCAAAAAATGGTTCGCATAATTGAATTTGATATGGCTTAACATTTTATCCTGAACAAAGAATTTTTTGAATAATAATCATGATGTTGTTATCGACTATTACGTTACCTATAGTGATAAAACGAGTTATATGATGGAAGCATCAAGAGATTTAAACATTGACATTAAATTTATTGTATTGCTGGTTGACAAGAATGAGTTATTACGAAGAGATAGTCAGAGACCTCTTAGACATCAAATGGGTGATCGTTGTATTATAGGGCTTAACGAGATACTAAAGTCAAATCCACCTGAGAAGCACATCATGAATACAACGCACACTGATATTGAGGAAGTTGTAGATGAGATTTTGAGAAATCCAAGGTTTCTTTTAGATTCTTCGTCATAGCATTCAAAGTGTTGATAGCTAAACAGCCTGCCGGAGTGATCTGGCAGGCTGTTTACGATTAAAAATGAATTAAGTTACCTCAGTCCTATACTTCCGATTCACGGACTTGTGCTCGGATGCCTCTTATTGTCTCCATTCAACATCGTGAACGGTTAGCTCGATACGAGGTGTTTTATAAATRCAATTCGTACTATTTGATCATCCCATATAGGCCCGCGCCATACCACTTCGTAATCTAACTTACTATTCATTTTAATCACGGGGATATTTGATTCTTCAGTATGGGAGTAGACTAATTGTACACCCTTAATTCGTGCTTCCTCTTCTAATTTTAGCTTAAGTTCGTAGGCGATCCCTCGTTTACGATAATCTTTATCGACCCATAGTTGGTAAATTTCCATAAGCTGACCATCTTCGGGAAACAAAGCTCGATCTATCCTCCGTAAAATACTAAAATCGGGAACATCGTCACGATTTCTTACTCGATACATCAATAATCCAATCTTTTTCTTGTATGATTGGTCTTCACAAATAAATGCACCTATTCCATTATCATCATTCTCTATAAAGGAAGAAACTGTATGCCGGTGCTCCATTATTTCTTCAGGTGTCTTATCGGCATTTGTTGTTGTCGTTCCTTCACTTTTAAAATCTATACTAAATATGAAATCCAAATCACAAGCCAAGGCTTTTCTTATAACGATCATCTTTCAACTCTCCCAATATACGCTTCATGTACTTTTACATAATAAGTAATATTAAAGATCGCATCTATCAATTTGAGAACCCACACCACGTAAAGTAGGTGAAGACCTTGCTCGAGAATAAGAGTTATTTCGACTACATTGTTCTCAATCCTTTCTAATATGGAAATTTTTAGCATGAGAAAAATAACTATGTAAATGGTTTTCTACTTACAGAGGTGATTAACGTATTCTGCTCGTTAACGTATTGAAGCTGCCCATCGTTCCGGCAGCTTCATCATAGGTGTTTATTGTGCTATCGTTCCCTGTTAGCTTATCAATTTGTTCCTCTAACTTCTCAATTCGTACAAAAAGACATGAAGTGAATTTACTTTTATATTTTCGACAGTTTGCTTATCTTCATCTCTTGCTTCCTCAAAAGGAATACCATCATGATACTGATATTTTAAAAACACATTTATTATCGAATCTATGTTTTCTACTGTTTCAATTTCACATTTAAAAGGTAGTTTTGTATGGATATCTGAAATGAAATTAAAGCGCAACCTTCCATAACGCCAATCGAACCATACATAAAAAAGCATTCTATTACAGTCTGCTTTTGTCATTTGTTCAGTTCTATTTGTAATTACATTACAAAAAAAGTTTCCTATCTCACCAACTGTAAACTCACTAGCTAACTGTTGACTCATCGAAATTGACCATGTGTTTTGTGAAATTTCTTCTTCTAAGTCATCGATATCATTTCCAATGAACATTTTATCTTCTACTATTTCATCGAGTTCCTTTAGAAACACCTCTTTGTTCATGTCCGCAGCACCTTCTCATTATACTTAATTAGCTCTCATTGCCCGTCAGTGAGTCAAATGTTACTTCTCATTGACTTATAGGCCATGTGAATAAGGAGCGGCAGACGCCAACTAATAGAATTATAGGGAAATTTTTAGTTAATTGGAAACGTCTCGCTGTCGATCCATATCGGTAAGCACCTGGACGACATCGCCTTCTTATATCAGTTCTAGGTTTCGAGCGGCGGCAGCAAGCAGAATCTTCAGATAGATCTGTTCTACCGGCTTTCCGTCCGGCTTATGCTCATCCAGTGGCGGATATAAGCACTCGCCTCCTCCTTGCTCATAYTGCCCAATCGCGTCTTAAGCGAGTTTAAAGAAAAGGATCCTGATGCTTCACGAAACGTCTCGTGTGCTTATAGATGCCCTGGATCAGTGGTAAGGATTTTTTTCGTGTTCCTCTTGGAGCACAACTTCGACTGAATGACCATTGCCAAACGTAACACCACCCTGTTTCGATTCGTGAAGGAGCCGGGCCGACAGGATCGATACATCCAGTATCTGCATGCCAATTGAGTAAAGAATCGTATAAATCCCTTTTCCCAAAGGGACTGCCGAAAGGGCTAAATGCGTTAATGTTACCTAATAATAAATCGTAGTGCTGAAAGAAACCCCTGTATAGAAAAATGATGATCTGCCAGAGAGAACCGCACTTCTCATACAGTATAGATTTATATCATCGGTCAATATTGAACAGTGATTGTAAGTCTTTTCTGCGCTCACGGTGTTATCAAGGTAGTTGATGTAATTTCTTAAAAAAGTAGCGATTAATTCATAGAATTTTGCCCAGCTTGGTCACCCCGAACCTTGTATAATACTCCATATATCCTCTTATCTGCATTTCTTCGTACAACTCTTTAGTTAAATATTTCATTCTTTCCTCTTAATCTCATTTCGCTGACTCACTAAGTATACGGCTTGTAAATCTCTTTTTTTGCGGTAACCTTCCCATTAGTTTAATAAAAAACGGGCCATTAACATGACTAAAAAATCAAAAAACCCGAACTCACGAGGTCGGAAAGCTTCATCTTAAGCTATTCAACTAACGTTCCCCGTCCTTCGGACGGAAGATGCTGGAGGATGCAGCCAAGTACGAGCATCTCCTTGTAATCGATATAGACGGCTCGAAGGTTGCCTGTTTTCCTTTCATAACTCAACGATCCCTTTAAGATGCACATCTGAAATGCCGCCGCATCCGATAAACCCGAGTTTTATGCTTTTATCCTCCTTCAATATTTGAGAGCATCCAACGTTAACCATCCAGTGGCATTTCCAAAATATCATTTAGATTACCTATCAGACTCTCAGAACTGATCAAATTAATTTACTGGAGCCTCTTAGACGGTACGGTGCACAAAAAAAGCCAGAGTCAGACAACTGACTCTGGCTTTTCGGGGTTAACGTCTCCCGAGAAGCAACTCTTCGATTTCTTCCAGCGTCCCGAGCGAATGAATGGCGCCCTTACGAGTCGTAGCGAGCGCCCCGCCGGCGTTGGCGAAGGCGACTGTTCTGTGCAGTTCCTCCTCGCTCCAGTTCGCCGCCTTCGTCTCGCTGCCGAGCACGCAGTGCAGAAACGCGCCCATGAAAGCGTCGCCCGCCCCGGTCGTATCGACTGGAACGACACGGTTGGCTGCCACTTCGCCGGCATAGCGCGCCGTCCGATAATACGTTCCTGCTGCTCCTCGCGTGACAAGCAGTACGTCCAGCCCGTAGCGAAGGACAAGCTCTTCGGCTCCGGTAGCAATATCCAGTGTGCCGGCGTCAGGCAGGCCCGTCAGCAGCGCCAGTTCCTCATCCGACACCTTAACGATGTGAGCCTGTTCAAGCCCACTCTTCATCCATACAAGCCCGAGTTCCTCGGTCTCCCACAGAGATGGACGCCAGTTCGGATCGTAGGAGATGATCGCGCCTGCTTGCCGCGCCGCCTCAACTGCATGAAGCGTCGCATGGCGCGAAGGCTCCGATGTTAGCGAGATGGAGCCGAAGTGGAACAGACGCGTTCCGCTTGTAAGTTCCGGCCGCACTTCAGCCTCCGTAAGCAGCGCGTCCGCTCCCGGCTGACGGGCGAAGTGGAACGAACGCTCTCCCCGCTCATCCAAATGTACGAACGCCATCGTCGTATGTGCGTCCCGGCTTAACACAAGCCCCTCAGCTGCGATTCCTTGCCGGATCAGCTCATCCCGCAAATACTCGCCGAACGGATCCTGTCCGACCTTGCCGATAAAGGCAGTCTTGTTGCCTAGTTTTGCGAGCGCCGCCAGTACATTAACCGGAGCGCCGCCGGGGTTGCGTTCCAACAAAGGCTCACCCGATACCGAAACGCCGTCCGGCACGAAATCGATCAAATACTCGCCAAGTGCCACCGCATCGTAAATTTTGTGCCCCATTACCCTTTGACCCCCGACATCGTGATGCCCTGAATGTAGTAGCGCTGCAGAAACAAGAACAGAATCAGAATCGGAGCCGTTGCTATCGTACTAGCCGCCAAAATTTTGGACCAATCGGTACCGGCTAGCGAAGAGAACGACGCAATCGCGACTTGAAGCATCTGCTTCTTTTCGTCGTTGATGACGATAAGAGGCCAGAGATACGAGTCCCAGTTGCCGAGAAACGTCATAAGGCCGAGTGTTATTAGCGCCGGAACGGCCGCCGGAACGACGATTCTAATGAACACGCGCATAACCGACGCACCGTCAATCTTCGCCGCTTCCATAATCTCATTCGGAATGTCCGCGAAAAACTGCCGCAGCAGGAAGATGCCGAACACCGACAGCGATGAAGGCACAATGAGACTAGCGTACGAGTTGACCC
>NZ_JBFTSN010000429.1:0-5340 GCF_056400045.1 Paenibacillus sp. 01L418 | reverse complement strand
TGCCTAGCGTGAAGAAAACCACCTCCGATTACCACGAGCTCATTGCGGATCCGGAAGTGGATGCTGTCTACTGCGCAGTGCCGCATAATCTGCATGAGCAATTATATATAGATATCATTAAAGCTGGAAAACATTTGCTTGGTGAGAAGCCATTTGGCATCGATGCAGAAGCCAATCAGTCAATTATGAAAGCAATCGCGGAGAATCCGGACGTGATCGTTCGCTGCTCCTCTGAATTTCCATTCTTCCCGGGAGCCCAACGGATTGTCGAATGGGTTAATCAAGAAAAATTCGGACAAATTATCGAGGTTGAAGCCGGCTTCTGGCATAGCAGTGACCTCGATCCGAACAAAACGATCAATTGGAAGCGTCGTATCGGAACTAATGGTGAATACGGCTGCATGGGTGATTTGGGCATGCACGTCGCACATCTGCCGTTTCGCTTCGGTTGGAAGCCAGCTAACGTAAGGTCACTGCTTAGTAAAATCGTGCAGGAACGTCCGGATGGTAAAGGCGGCATGGCCGCTTGTGAAACATGGGATAATGCGATATTGGCATGTGACGTCAAAACAGATAAGTATAATTTCCCGATGGTGCTTTCCATGAAACGGATTGCTCCAGGTCATGCCAATACTTGGTTTATCCGCATTAACGGCACAAAAGGCTCTGCAGAGTTCACGACCAAGAACCCGAAGCAAGTCGCATTCCTTCCATACGAGCCAGGGGGCGAGCAGGCATGGCATATTTCAGATGTTCCATATAAATCAACCTATGGAACGATTACTGGAGGTATTTTCGAATTCGGCTTCTCGGACTCGATTTTACAGATGTGGGCAGCTTTCTGCGATGAGATCGCAAATGGAAAAGACAACCAATCTTCCTTCCAATGTGCGAAACCGGAAGAAGCGGCCATGAGCCATCGACTATTCACAGCGGCTTTGGAGTCAGAGAAAACAGATAATACGGTTTTGCTGAACTGGGAATAGGACTGCTTAAGGGGGAGGAAAACGTGGAGCTTTACGGAAGGAAATGGAAACGTCGCGAGCTGGAAGCGAGAGTTGGCCGCATTGAGCAAATTGGCGGTGTTGAACGTTATACAAGAAGTGAAGGGCCTGAAGCGGGAGTAGACACGTTCCGAGTGCGAACCGGAGGGGGGTTATGTTACTGGGTAACGCCAAGCAAGGGAATGGACATCTCACTTGCTGAAATGCATGGCATACCAGTTAGTTGGTCCTCGAGCAATGGAGAGCCTCACCCTTCTTATTACGATCAGCGAGAAGCGGAGTGGCTGCGAACAGCATCCGGTGGATTGCTTATGACCTGCGGATTATCACAGGTTGGATCGCCGGGTAAAGACATCGACGGTGCTTACGGTCTTCATGGCCGAATTCATCATACGCCAGCACGTCAAATTTCATCTTGGTCAGAATGGGCGGGCGATGATTATGTGCTGCGAGTCCGTGGAGTCATAGAGGAGACCTCGATTTTTGGAGAGCATCTACGCCTGACTAGAACAATAACTAGCCATTTAGGTGAAAATCGGATAACGATCCTAGATTCCGTTCAGAACGTTGGATTCCGTCCTGCGCCTCATATGATGCTATATCATTTCAACTTCGGATTCCCGCTGCTTGCCGAGGACACGACAGTGGAACTTCCGAAAGGAAGAACATCAACTCGCGACAGCGATATGGATATGAGAAGGATGGGATTATGGCAATCGCCTGATCCTGCCTTTAGAGAACAAGTGTATTATCATAAACCTGATCAAAGCAAGGATGCGGTCTATGCACGTATTCATAGTCCCTCATTCCCGATTCGTCCTGCAAACACCAATTCACATGGTTTATCGGTAGAATTGGAATGGGATCCTGTCACGCTTCCGAAATTCGTTCAGTGGCGAATGCCAGGGTCAGGTGAGCATGTACTCGGACTGGAGCCTTCTAATTGCTGGACGAGAGGAAGGACGGACGAAAGGGAGAGAGGATCGCTCCGTATATTAGAGCCGAGTAAAACCGTCGATTATCGATTGGAATTGCGATTTATTTAAACACATTATAAGGAGGATAAAGGTATGCTGCAGACTAAGCCTTATGTATTTTGGTTCGTAACCGGAAGTCAGGGACTGTATGGTGAAGATGTTTTGTCAAAAGTGGAGGACAACGCGAAGGAAATGGTCGCTGGGCTTGATCAAGACGATGCTCTTTCTTATAAAATCATATTTAAAGCAGTCGTAACAACGCCGGAAGCTATCCGTCGTGTCTGTCTGGAAGCGAATTCAGACGATCATTGTGCGGGAATCATTACTTGGATGCATACGTTTTCGCCAGCAAAAATGTGGATCTCAGGCCTTACCCAACTGCGTAAGCCGTTGCTTCACTTTCATACGCAGTTTAATGTAGATATTCCATGGGACAGCATTGACATGGATTTCATGAATTTGAATCAAGCGGCACATGGCGACCGAGAATTCGGATTTATTGGAGCCCGTCTTGGCATAGCCCGTAAAATTATTGCAGGTCACTGGAAAGACGTGAAAGTACGGAGCAGAATCGGTTCTTGGATGAGAACGGCTGCCGGCTTTACGGAAAGCCAAACGATGAAGATCGCTCGTTTCGGTGATAACATGCGTTATGTCGCCGTCACGGAAGGTGATAAAGTAGAAGGACAAATAAGGTTCGGTTGGTCGGTTAACGGTTATCCTGCAGGTGATCTGGCGGAACGTGTGCAGGATGTCACGGATGGACAAGTCAAGGAATTGATGGATGAGTACACAGAGCTTTATGACTTCACAGAGAACGGCCAACGTGAAGGCACCGAGCGTGATGCGATTCGGGAACAAGCACGTATCGAGATAGCATTAAAAGCGTTTCTTCAAGAAAGCGGTTACAGTGCATTTGTAACAAGCTTTCAGGATTTACACGGCTTGAAACAGCTGCCCGGGCTAGCTGCGCAGCGACTTATGGCTGCCGGATACGGCTTCGGAGCAGAGGGTGATTGGAAAACTGCCGCTCTTGTTCGCATTATGAAAATAATGGCTGAAAACAAAGGCACGTCCTTTATGGAAGATTATACATATCACATGCAGGAAGGCAATCAGCTTGTGCTCGGCGCTCATATGCTAGAGATATGTCCGACAGTTTCCGTCAGCAAGCCAAAGATTGAGGTTCATCCGCTGTTCGTCGGCGGTAAAGCCGATCCGGCTCGTCTCACTTTTAATGGGAATAGTGGTAAAGCAATCAATGCTACCGTAGTTGATCTTGGAGACAGATTTCGTCTGATAGTGAACGAAGTAACTGCTGTGAAAAATGAGAAGGAAATGCCGAACCTGCCGGTAGCGCGTGTTCTGTGGAAACCTGAGCCGTCGTTATCAGATGCTGCGGAAGCGTGGATTTTGGCTGGCGGCGCGCACCACTTTGGTTTCTCCTTTCATGTTACAAGCGAGCAGATGGCTGACTGGGCTAAGATGGCCGGTATCGAATGCATCATTATCAATCAGACCTCTACGATGACGAGCTTGGAGAACGAGATTCGTTGGAATGATCTATATTACCGTTTGAACCATAAATACTAGATGTTTTTATGACGAGAAACCAACGCTCCTGTCTGTTGTGTGCTATTAAGAGCCGTTTGTGTTTCTCGTCCATTTTCATTCCGGGGGGACTTGCGATGTTGAGTATTGAAGTTAAAAGTGAGTTAAAAATGATTGTAGGCGATTCCTATTTTAAAGACGATCCCCAGTCGCTGATTACCCATTCCTATGACGGTACGCCGATGCAGCAAGCACTGCCTGATGGCGTCATTTATCCGGAAACGACCGATCAGATTTCAGCAATTATGAAGGTTCTCCATCGTCATCGTATTCCCTTGATCACCCGCGGCTCGGGAACCAACTTATGCGGAGGAACTGTTCCTGTTACTGGTGGCGTTGTAATGGTTATGCACAGAATGAATCGGATATTGGAGATTGATCTTGAAAATTTGACGGCAGTTGTACAACCCGGCGTGAACACGAAGCAGTTTATCACTGAGGTTGAAAATCTAGGGCTTTTTTACCCGCCTGATCCGAGCAGTATGTCCATTTCCACAATCGGTGGAAATATTGCAGAATGCTCTGGCGGTCTCCGTGGTCTCAAATACGGAACGACCAAAGATTATGTTATCGGACTCGAAGCAGTTTTAGCCAATGGTGATATATTGCGAACGGGCGGAAAGCTGATGAAGGATGTGGCTGGTTACGATCTTACGAAGCTTCTTGTCGGCTCAGAGGGAACGCTTGCCGTTATTACGGAGGCTACACTTAAGCTTATTCCACCTCCAAAAACAAAAAAAACGATGCTGGCGATGTACAGAGATATCAATGGAGCTGCGAGAACGGTATCCAAAATCATCGAAAACCGGATAATTCCTGCGACGCTGGAGTTTATGGACAGTCCAACCATTCAGGTAGTCGATGATTATGCGATGCTCGGATTGCCAAGGGATATGGAAGCGATTTTGCTTATCGAGCAGGATGGCGAAGCTGAGACTGTTGAGCGAGACATAGCTATGATTGAAGAAATATGCCGAAGTGAGCAGGCTGATCGTATTGATGTTGCAGAAACCGCAGAGGAAGCACTGAAATTAATGACAGCGCGCCGCAGTGCGTTCACGGCGTTAGCGAGACTGAGGCCTACGACGATACTTGAGGATGCAACTGTCCCACGTTCAAAGATTGCTGACATGGTTTTGGAAATAAACCGTATTGCTAAGAAACATAATGTTCAGATTTGCACCTTCGGGCACGCAGGCGATGGTAATCTACATCCTACGGCAACTACGGATGCTCGAGATCATGAAGAGGTGAATCGCGTGGAGGCCGCGTTCGAGGAAATCTTCGAAGCAGCTATCCGTTTGGGAGGTACAATTACGGGGGAGCATGGAGTTGGTATCGTGAAGGCTCCATTCTTAGAATGGAAAGTAGGTACGGCAGGCATTGAAGTGATGAAAGCGATCAAGTCGGCGTTTGATCCACTGAACATTCTTAATCCAGGAAAAATGTTCGCGAAGGAAACAAGGAAAAGGGTGGTAATCGGACATGCATGAGAAAAGCATAGACAAGCCGAGAAGTCCGATGGCTTCTAAGCTCGCAGCCAAACTGGATTATGAGCAGCTAACTAATTGCATGCGCTGCGGATTTTGTCTCCCTGCTTGTCCGACCTTCAGGGAAACCGGTATTGAGGCAGAGTCACCAAGAGGACGAATCGCCTTAATGAAAGCGGTTGTTGACGGCATAATGGAGCCTGACCAGCAATTTGAGGAGCAAATGGATCATTGTCTTGGCTGCCGAGCGTGCGAACC
>NZ_JBFTSN010000428.1:0-5343 GCF_056400045.1 Paenibacillus sp. 01L418 | reverse complement strand
CTACTATGCTTATTATCCTGGTATTGTTCACTTTGTTGGTGATTATTGCTTTCATTTCAGTAATCAGACGGTGTTTATAAATCCAAATCTTTCAAATACAATTCACACTTTCCACATATTTGTGTATTCAAACTGAGTATTCATCACCCATTACTAAATTAAAATCCTGGGTAGGGAATAATACAAGTTTTCCATTCATACAGTACTCTTAAAGATTACTTCTTTGAGGGAGGATTCCGCCATTGTTTGATCAGTCATTTGTCGCTCGTTCTCTAGAAGAAGTTAGGTTTTGGTCTATTTCTATGCCATCTTCGAAACGATCGAAAATAAATCTAATGCCTTTACCTTTGGAACAGATCCCGCTGTAATTAAAAGATTTAATGAAGAAGTGCATACTGCAGTCTAATATATTTGGGCTTTCAAAAGAAAAGTACTTGGTTTAATACTGACGTGTCAACTTCCGGGTGCAAACAACTTCCCATTGTTGGTCGATCATGTAAGCAGAGAAGCGAATTATTTCAGAAATCGGTTGTCAGAATTAAATTCTGGTCGGTTAGAGCCGCTGCCTGATGCAATAATTGACGAGAATGTTTTCTTTTTAAGAATCATGGCTGATCACGCCAAGTTCATCAGTCATTTACTTGATCCTTCCGAACGGAAGCTAGTGGAACAAGCAAATAATTTTAGTCAAGAATTTGATACCTTACTATTTCAAGCAAAGGACTTGGAATCTATGCGTCCTCAATCGCAATCGGTTCCGTTACTTGACCAATTTCTTGATCAAAACAAGGTGTCGGGTAAATCGCTTCGTGATTTTAAAAGGACTGCTCGTGACCTCATTGAAGCCTGTCGAATAAAAAGTATTATTCATCCGTTATTGGCGGATCATGTATTCAGAGAAGCAGAACATTTCCTCGTTATAATCGATATGTTTGAAAACAGTCTGACAGGTAAACCTGCTTAATCTTTGAATTGTAGAATTATTTCCATTATGTATTTTTCCCCATGTCCAGTCGGTAATAGTTAAATGAAAAAAACTATGCAATAAGGTTACTAATACCTGATTGGATATGGATAACCAGAATACTACTTTCACACCTCATATGTTCATCTAAAATATTCTGAGTTGACCTTTGCTTATTTGCAAAGCATTTATTGCGTGTGGAGAATAAGCTGAGTATCCGTTATCTGCGTTCTCCGGCCAAACGATATAGATTCGATCACCAACAGCAGGACATTTAACAACGCCTTCTCTCCATCGATTGTCTGTTTTGTGGTTCTACGATCTCTCCTGTTGCATTGGCCAAATCATCTCCCCATGATAGGAATAGGTAAGACTTTGAAGTTATCTCCGCCTTTTCCCCTCCGCCACACCGTGCAGGCTACTTTCACAGCACACGGCGTTCCATCTTCTATAGATTTGTGTTAATAGCTTCCAAGTTACTCATTTTGCGATATTGGTTTACCTTAGATAGCATTTCCTCTGTTATACCAAGGTTTACAATGAGCTTTTCAATCAATTCCTCAGATTTTGCATGTATGAGTACGTGGACATCTTTGTCAAGGATTCGTAGATTATCAAATCTATCGCCCCCGCCAAGATGAATAGGTAGGTAATGATGACAATGGACATACGATGCGAGCAGGAATAATCCTGTAATCTCACAGCATCCCATTTTCATGCTATATCGACTCATTCTGTTGTCCAAATATTCCACACTTCGGTTGGGTATGTTTGATTCCATAAGTTTTACGATTTCCGACCTAATGCCTTCTTTCAACTTTTTGTATACCATTTGCCTTCCTTTTTCTGTGTATGGTGTTAGTTCTCGACCAAAACACATATTGTTTGAGGTCTTTACATCGCACAGAGGGAAAAGGTATGTTTCGTGAATACGAAATGTTTTGAAAGTTGTACTGTAAAACTTTCTGTAAGTTGGCGGAGCTTTAGTCGGATATTCGTACTTCCCAACCAGTCTAAGTCTATTGTAGGTGAATGTTCTAAGACCATAGTTAAGACGTGAAAACTCTGGATTTACCTGTGTTGCTTTGCAGAAGTAGTTGTGTATCCCTAATACGAAACTGTTGTAAGCACTAGCATTTTGATTGGTTTGCGATTTTTGCATCGTTTTAATATGCTTCTTCGCTTCAAGCTTAATTTCAAGCTTTTTCTTTTCACTAATGCCTGTTTGCGCAACCCTCTTTTTGCCTTTTTTCACTGTATAGATCGTAAAACCAAGGAACTCAGAGGTTCTTTTTCTTAGGTTTACAATCTGTGATTTTTCGGGTGAAATATCGAGATGAAGTCGATCTTTTAGGTAAAGTTTAACGGCATGATACCATTTCTGAGCCGTTCTCCAATCACGACAAAGGATTTTAAAATCGTCCGCATAACGTACAATGTATCCTTCTTTGAGATTAGTTCTCTTTAAAGCAGTTTTTACCCATGTTGCTGAATAAGGAACTTGTGTTGTGAAAGTCTCCCATTGCCCTGCAACCCATTGATCTAAATCATTAAGTACGATATTTGAGAGTAACGGCGACAGGATGCCACCTTGTGGAGTCCCTTTTGATGGAATACCCTCACCTGAGATTTCCGCTTTTAGCATCTTGCTTACTATCCGAAGGACTCTGCGATCCCTAATTCCTATATTCCAAAGCTGTTTGATTAGCAATGTGTGGTTGACATTATCAAAGAAGCCTTTAACATCTATATCCACTACATAATGTAGACCAACGATGTTAACCAAATACTGAACTCTAGCTATTGCATGGTGTGTAGATCGTAATGGTCTGAAGCCATAACTGTGTTTGAAGAAATGGGCTTCCGCTATAGGCTCAAGAACCTGTTTGAAGCTTTGTTGAACAATACGATCAATCATGCAAGGAATACCAAGTGGACGTTTTTTGCCATTTGGTTTGGGAATGAGTACGCGTCTTACCTTTTTGGGTTGATAGTTGTCCAGTTTTCGTTGAATTAGAGTTACAAGCTGTTCTTCTGTTAGAGTTTTGAAGCTTGCCATTGTCTTACCGTCTGTTCCTGCTGTAAGCGATCCTTTATTGGTTTTGATTATTCTAAAAGCGAGGAGGATATTTTCTCTAGAAGAAATTGTGTCATACAAGCGAGTAAAGTGTTCTCCATTGATAGCTTTAGAATGTAAATCAGTAAAGGTCTCGGTCATATTGTAGTAGTCCCAATATCTTATAGCTTGCAATGTGGACTCCCCCTTTTACTGGAGCAGCGTTCCCACATTCTTACCTGATCAATGCAATTCACTTTTTGGAAAATTAACTAATTCTATAGAAGACTCAGGGCTGTTCCTCTGCTCTCATTACAAGGGCTTCATCGGTCGTGCCCTTACTCTCACAAGGGTAAATGCATTTCAGCGAGTGCCTTATAGCAACCGTCTAGGTTAACAGACCGTAGTTCGACGTTCCTTGCTTTCCTTGTTCCCTGAATCCTAGCTATTTATGAAAATGTTAGGTGCTACCYCTGAGCCTGTGAGCTGGACATCGCCGTTGTTCGATGTAATGAATTTCCTAGAAAAAATTTGTACTTTTCATCACCCACGCCAGCTTTTGCTGACACATATGTTTCCATATGCTATACCTTTAGACCCGTACATTCGGAAGTTCGTCAGTCCATTTTGGACATTCTCACCATAATTTCCTTTTCAGCCATCCGTCATATCCGTTGGCATACCTTCTCTTGCGAGCGGCTATAGCCTTCGTTCTGCCGACTTTACCTAGCTTCTTACAAAGAGAACTGTCATCCCCTTCGCAAGTAGGAGCTTAATGAGATGGATTCAGCATACATGGTTGCTTCATTCCCATCTTCGGATGCAGAGTTGAACTTAAAGTTAAGTTCCTACCTTTCCTGCAAGGTAGCAGTTATGGTAGAACAAGTCGCACTATTACTGTATTCAGACTTCGTCAACTTAAATAAGTTTATCACGTTGTAGACGTTCTCTGAATCCATCTTCAATAAGTCTTTTTTGCAGGAGGCTAATACATGTTTCATTTATAGATTTAACACTGTCTATACTTTCAGAAACGACGGGGGAAGTATGGTCGAATTCGTCTAGTTGTTGGCGCTTCAGGAACAAGTACTGTAGCTTCAAAATTTCCCCCTCGTAGTGCACTCAGCTATTTTAGCTTTGTTAGCTTCAAAGTTTTCAAACAGGTTTTCCCGTTCTTTTTTTACAGAGTCCGTCTCGTCCCACTTAGCTTCCATTTGCTCCTTGATTTTCATATTGCCCTCCCTTAATTACTTCGATTCATTAAAAACACCTAATGATCACCTTTTTGATTTCAGTACATAAAATATATGACAACCATATTTAAATCCCTCAAGCCCTCCCAAACCTCTGGGAGGCCTTTTTTATTCTATAGGTGTTCATTTCAGGAACAGTTATTGAATAATCGCATATAATTACAATGAACACTCCTTTAACGTCCTCGACCTAGCCAGTCGAGGATTTTTCGATGTATTTCTATATTCATCCAGATACTTCGTCCATCCAACAGATACATAAGTCGCGGTTTTCAAGACTCAGCTCTCTTATACCGCAATTATCGCATCGCTTACAATCGTATTAATTGAGTTACTTAAAAGCAGAATATTTTTTTTCAGTAAGGGAAACTTATAAACGTAAAAAATTTGAACACAAGGAGAATTAGTGAATATGAAAAAAATTTACTCGTTGCTATTTGCCTTTACAATCCTATCATCCGCACTGTGTTTCCCTGCCTTCGCGGAACAATCAAATCAAGTAGATAGGATGACAACAGATAAYAATCGTATGAACAGTTATGGAACAAACAACACAACCACTAATCAAATGAATGGCTATGGAGATGGCTATGGAGCAAATAACACGGGTATGAATGCAAACAACTATCGGACAAATGCGACAACAGACGATAGAAGAAATAATTGGGGCTGGCTTGGTTTGCTTGGCTTAACGGGCTTAATCGGATTAAGAAGCCGAGATCGGGAACGTACTTAAGCAAGAATAGAGAATCRTTTTTCATGAACCCCTGCATTTAWTGGGGGGTTCATTTGAGTGCAAAATAGCTTCGTTYATTTTTTCTGMCTAATYCGAAGTGTTTCCAMGTATTTTTGTGAATTTCACCMTTAYTCGTATTWTTTCTGTGTAGTTAAGCATATTAAGTCAGTTCAAAAAATTAATGAATCAAAAGGAGCAAATCAAATGGGAATTTTAAGCGGYAATCCAAAGGATGAACCAATGCACTACGGTGAAATATTTAGTGTTTGGCAGGCTTCAACTGTAGCAAAAGGCGCTGTATCCTGTTACCAAGCATACTTAAACCATGCTGGAG
>NZ_JBFTSN010000427.1:0-5345 GCF_056400045.1 Paenibacillus sp. 01L418 | reverse complement strand
GTTTAATCTAGAGCTTGCATGATCAATGATATAAGTCGCGGTGAAAATGAATTCAACTGTATAAGTAGGTAAACAAAAACGGCAGAGATGCCGTTTTTTGATTTTGAGCCACATATAAAAGTTCATTTCATGGTAGAATAAAAGATTGAGATAGCTATATTTAAGAAACAAGTGGAGGAACTAAACTTTTATGAAGGCATCAAACTTATTACGAGGCTTTAATTTTTTGTATTTTGCACTACTGGCTATGTTTATTTCATTCCTTCCGGTTTATTTAGATGTACAAGGACTAAGTCCATCGCAAATTGGCTTCATTATAGGAACAGGCGGATTTGTTACGCTCATCGCTCAACCTTTATGGGGGATGATAAGCGATAGAACCAAATCCATTCGTAAAGTATTGTTGGTACTGTTATTTTTCTCAACCATAATTGGTTATTTGCTTTATGATTCCAGCAGTTATCCGCAGCTCATTCTGTACGCGATGCTGCTGTACTTCTTTCTCATGTCCATCGATCCATTAACGGAAAGCTTGAATTTTACAATTGCCGAATCTTCAGGAACCAGCTACGGATCTATTCGTACTTATGGCGCTTTGGGTTATGCCTTAGCAGCGCTGCTTACAGGTTATGTTATCTCTTATTTCGGTGAACATAGCTTGGCGCTGCTTTTTGGAGGAATCGGGTTAATCAGTTTTATTATAGGTTGGATCATGCCCGATGCGCCTGTGACAGGCAAGCCGGTTACCTTAAAAAGTCTCAAACATTTTATTAGCAACAAAGAGACACTAATGTTTCTGCTCTTGGTGTTTATCTGTTCCGTCCCTGCACGAATGAATGATACCTTTCTTGGCGTATACATTCGTGAGCTTGGCGGGAGTACCGAATTGGTTGGTCAAGCATTCTTCTTGGCAGCAGGCAGTGAAATTGTAGTGTTCGCTCTGAGCTTTTGGTGGATGCGCAAAGGTAAAGAGCTGCTTATTATTTCGTTTTCAGCCGTGTTCTATTTCCTTCGGTTTTTCCTCTCAGCTTGGATTACCGATCCGCACATACTCGCGTATTTGCAAATTTTACAGCTGTTGACTTTCCCTGTGTTCTATTCAGCAGCTATTCAGTATCTTTATCGAATAGTACCAACCGAATGGCGCGCGACAGGTCAAACGGTGCTTGCGCTGCTGTTTTTTGGTGTTTCAGGCATTTTAGCCTCCTATGTAGGTGGAGCCGTGTATGGTAGCTTTGGAGGCAAAACATTGTACTTGTCTATTTCCGCCATATCTTTTGTCGGCATGCTGTTTGGTCTCATTCTATATCGGGTTTATGGAAAAAGGCTCTCTGCATCAGATGAAGCTGCATCATAATAGTGATCAGTTTTTTCAATTTGATACATCTATATCATCATAGCCATGAGAAACGACAGCGATGTCGTTTTTTTCATATCTCCATACAGCAGCAAAGTTTAGCGAGGAAATCGTTAATTATGAAGTCAAAATGAAATCATTTATAATGAAAGGATAATAACGTTTTGAAGGAGCCAGCTCTTGAATAGGCAAATAATAAAAATAGGGAAGGTCACTATTATGATCATTGTTCTGATTGTTCTGGTCGGATTGATATTCCCAACGTGGACACCTCGCATTAAAGGTGACAACAGCATAAGTACGTTAGAGCAAGTTGAAATCAATGGTACTGGACATGAAGTGATGATTAGGGGAGTAGACAAACGCAATCCGATTGTCATTTTTGTGCATGGCGGCCCGGGGTGTTCTGAAATTCCGTATGTAAGGAAATATCAAGATCTGCTTGAGAAAAACTATACAATTGTACATTATGACCAGCGCGGGAGCGGGAAATCTTATCATTTTAATGAAGACTATTCTAATCTAACGACTGACGTGCTTGTTGAAGATCTGCTTGCGTTGACCGATTATGTAACCGCGAAATTTGGACAACAGAAAGTGCTGCTCATCGGTCATTCTTTTGGCACATACATTGGGATGAAAGCTGTGTCTAAAGCACCTGACAAGTTTGCGGCTTATATCGGAATTGGGCAAGTGGCTGATACGGTAACGAGCGAATTGGATAGTTTGCAATACGTTATAGAACAGGCGAAGCTGGCTGACAATACCAAGGAAGTGGAAAGATTAGAGTCACTTCGAGAACCAATCGAAAAAGGGGAGGAAACGACGCCTAGATCGATCATTCGAAAATATGGCGGTGCAGCAAGGTTAATTGATGACAACATGGATTATTACAAAGGATTTCTATTTCAGCCTGAGTATAATTTGCTTGATGTTGTTCGCTATTTAAGAGGAATTTCTGTAACGCAAAAGATGCTGCTGGCTGAGGAAGCGAGCAATAATATTATTGATGTAGTGAAGACACTGGATATTCCTTGTTATTTTGTGATGGGGAAATATGATTATATGACATCGGTGAATGCTGCAAAACAATATTTTGACGTGCTGCATGCTCCTGTGAAAGATTTTGTTCTGTTTGAACAATCCGCTCATTATCCGCAATTCGAAGAGAAAGCGTTATTCRCGGAGTGGCTCAATAAAATATGGAAGCAGCTTGCTCACTAGAGGACATGAATGTTTCAATTCTTCATTTATTAGGTAAGAAGGAAAGATGAGGGAGGAGCATCGTCCTATTATTTTTCTTATAATCAGTTTCGACAAGGTTCCCTCCATCTTTCGATGGAGGTTTTTTAATCTGGCGCTCTAATTAGAAAAGCAAAGCGGTTAAAGGTCTTTTTTTAAATAAAAGTGCGTATAACCGCCAGCATTCGGTATCGAACCAAACACCTCGAAACCTTGCTTCTTGTAAAAATCGAGCGCCTGAAAGCTTAAGGTATCCAGCTTTATGAAATCACAGTTTTTCGCTTTAGCTATTTTTTCGGCCTCGTCTAAAAGCTGCTTGCCATACCCGGATTTACGAATTTCGTCCGCAACAAATAAGTACTCAATCTGCATCCAGTTCCAGCATATTTCGCTAAGAAGCCCGCCGAAAATTTGCCCATCAGCGTTTTTGAGAAATAAATTCACCTCCTGATAGCGACCTTTAAGGTCATCAGGAAAATGCTTTAAATTAAAAGCAAACATATTGCTGCTAACATACGATTTATCATCGTTAGTCCATTCATTTGATATGTATAATTCCATACTTCACACGCCTCTCTAATCCCTGCATTTACCTCATGCAAGCAAAAATACCTATCTATTTTAATCTATCACAATTGTTAGAAATAGAAGCAGTAAAAAATAGTTTATAAACGTATTTTATTATAATTGAAATCGTCTATTAAAGTTTGGTAATGTTGTAGAATGAAACCAGTTGAAATGGAGTGGGAAAAAAAATGAATGGTCCGTTGATCGAAGATTTATTTCAAGCGATTCAGTCAGGAACTCAGCTAAATAGCTTATTAGAATCGGACCCGAGCCTAGCAAATGCCGAAAATAAGGATGGTCTTACACCACTCGGTTTCGCAGCACATTTTGGCAATAAAGAAGCGGCACAGGTATTGCTTGACTATGGTGCTGACATTAATGCAGTTTCTCATTCCAAGATTTCTTTCATTCCCTCCAATACAGCCTTGCATGCTGCAATAGCAGGCGAAAGAAATATAGATCTCATTAATTTGTTTATGAAACATCATGCCGATACTAATCTTCTGGACAGCAATGGTCATACTTGCTTGCATACTGCAGCTTTTCATGATGATAATATTGAAATCATTCGCATATTGCTTGAGCATGGAGCAAATTTAAACACTGAAGATCGAGAAGGGAATACTGCCTGGTCTCTTGCAGTCAAGCAAGGAAACCATAATGTGGCTGAGTTTCTTCGCAGTAGATTATGAGTCTGGAAAATACTTGCATATAAACAAAGTAAGTAATTGTGGTAATCTATAATTAATGAGCAGAAAGCTTGCTGATGGATAGGCTAGTGAAAAAAACGAGATTTACAAGATGATGCTGTTATAGGAGACGAGTAGAACTATGACAATAAACAATGAGACAACAAATGAGGAAGTAAGCAGTAAGGATTCGGCGATGACCGAGGAGAAATGGGCGGAGCTTATTAAGGCTGTTCACCATAATGGCATCGTAGCTTTAAAAATGCAATTTAACGATGTTGAAGGACAAGTATTGAACCACGAAGCTTATGGCCCAGTTTTTGTATTTCATGTGAAGGATGAGTCGGACAGCGTATATTCCTGCGGATTTTTCTTGCATGAGTTGGTCAACAGATTCCAATCGGGCAATGATCCTGCGGTGTGGATGGCTTCTTTCTTCGTCGATCTTATGGAGATCGAGGGTGGGAAACCTCTCTCACAAGCAGCTGCAAGTGAAGAGGAGGCTAAAGCGGTAATCGACAAAATACTCGTTCCACAATGTATAACAGCTGTGACGGAAGAGTTTGCTCCGGAACAGGTACATGCGGGTCTGGCTTGGAACGAAGAACACGGTCCAGTCTTTGAAGCTGGATTTCCAACGATTAAAGACGGAAACAACGTTTGCGCTATTCCGTTACATCTATTGTTGACACATTTGCAGTTGAACCGGGATCCTGCGGAGCTGCTAATTCAAGGCATGTATAACATCCGAAATGAACATGGCATAAATTCCTAAAATTTTTTCATCAAAAGGCAGCTTCTGATTCGTAATGGAATCGGGAGCTGCCTTTTTCTTTTATGTAAATGAAGAATAGCAAGCCAGCCAAACCTTTCTTTATTGCGATATTCTCATTTACAACGTAACAGTGTTATGTTACGATCATTTCGAGAGGTGATTATAGTGGATAAGGATTTAATTTCGAAAAAGGAGCTGCTGGATTTAACCGGCATTTCGTATGGGCAATTATATCGTTGGAAACGAAAGAAGCTTATTCCTGAGGAATGGTTTATTCGAAAATCAACGTTTACAGGACAAGAAACCTTTTTCCCAAAACAGACGATATTAGCGCGCATCCATAACATCATTAATATGAAGGATGATCTTTCGTTAGATGACCTAGCAGGTAAGTTATCTGATACGTCCGCGATTAATGGTATGACATTGACTGCTGCAGAAATTGGAGAACGTAACATTGTTTCGTCTACGACCCTAAGCAGGTTCGGAGCGTTATCTGGAATTGGTGGACAATATTCTTTTGACGAGCTTGTGCATTTATTTGCAGTTGACTACCTGCTTGGCCTTGGAGAGCTGAGCTTAGAGGAAGCAGAACTGTTGTTTCAAACCTTGAACGAGAAGGTCAGGAAGTTCGAGGGGAAAAGCTGGGATCTATTTTTTATTCGAAAAATGGGGATGACTTCCTTTATCATGGCGCACTCGCCAACTGAATTAG
>NZ_JBFTSN010000426.1:0-5347 GCF_056400045.1 Paenibacillus sp. 01L418 | reverse complement strand
GATCTAATTAATCTCAATATAAACTCTTCTTCGGTGTGGAAAAAACTTTGATTAGTTAATAGGTCTTCAACAAAATCGTATTGATCCTTATATTCCTGCTGTATTTTTTCAATAATATCCAAAGGAAGAATTAAACTCATATTTCAACTCCGAGCTTAATGGATTTTTGAAATTAATGGTACTACCGCAGTTTCTCATAACGTCTTATTTGCGATGACCGTAAATTTCCCATATCTGAGGTATTCGTGAAGAGATCAAACTATTAGCTAGAATAGTTTAACAAAGAAAGGGAGCAGCTGCCGCAGCAAACTACTCCATGTTTGTTCAACTATCGTTCCCAGTTAGTTAAATATTAATTTGCCGAATAAATCATTCCCTCCTATTAAAACTTTGCTGTCGATTCAATAAAAGTTAGTGAGAGTTTATGCCGTCATTTGTCTAACATTTTTGAAAAGTACTTAGGAGCCTCCTTAAAACCTTGTCTCTCATAAAATTTATGAGCATCTATTCTTCTGGAATGACAATGAACTTGGATACTGTCACATCCCCTTTTTCTGGCAGAGGCAGAGGCAAATCCCTCTAATTCCTTTCCAATTCCTTTACTTCTAATTGAGGAGTCCACAACAAGATAACTAATTGATGCGATATCTCCTCTATTTCCTAATTGCGGGATATAATGAATGGAAATACAGGCAATAACACGTCCTTCATCTTCATAAACCATTAATTCTTCGTTGGGGTCAGTAAGAAGTCTTTCCATGTTCTCTTTAATAAAAAATTCGGTTTCCGGGTAGCCTAATTGCGTCAATAGTTTTGCTATATCTTTCCTATCCTCCAATTTTGCAACTCTTATCATAAATTTCATCTCCACTCATCTAACACTTTATAGGGTGTCGCTCGACATAAATCATAATTTGGTTTTGATATGCTTAAATAACTATCGGCAACTGTAACCCTTCACCATAAGCATGGCATTATATTAGCGAAATTACTAGAACCACGGTGTGACTATTTCAATGCAGGTGTGGCTTATTGTTGCTAAACCATAACTTATAAAAAATGCCAACTAGCGCTTTTACGCAATTTATTTAATAAGAAAATCCATAACAAGGACCGTCTGCTTTCTTGTTTTTATTGAGTTAAACTGCCCATTAGCTTAACAAAAAATGGGAGCAGCCGCCACAGCAAACTGCTCATAGGTATGTTCAACCATCGTGTCCCGTTAGCTCAATGATCTGAAGAAATTGTTTTACTCAAGTTATTCCTCAGAAATCTCTACGTACGATCTAAACCTAATTTGACGCCGAAATTGGGCATTCACCTTGCCTAGGGCGAATATCTTAATGGGGAAGTACTTTTATAAAATTGAGGTGATACACTTGGGATACTTCGTTACTGTGGAACCGGGCGTAAAAATATTTATCGAGGACATCAATCCGAAGGGAAATAAAACGATACTTTTTATTCATGGATGGCCGCTAAACCATAACCAGTTCGAATATCAGTTCAATTACCTTCCGAAGCTCGGATATCGTTGTATTGGAATGGACTGGAGAGGATACGGCAATTCGGATAAACCATTCGACGGTTACGGTTTCAATAGATTAGCAGATGATCTTCGTATGGTCATCGAAGCGTTACAATTAAAAAACATAATATTAGCAGGACACTCTACCGGAGGCGCGATCTCGATTCGTTATATGGCTCGTTACAAAGGGTACGGGGTATCTAAACTCGTCCTGATCGACGCTGCGTCTCCATCAAGCGTTCCCAAAGAATTTACGAATAAAATCATCGAAGAAACAAACAATGACCGTCCGAAAATGCTGCAAAACCAAACGGAGATTTTTTTCTTTCAGTACATTTCTGAACCAAAATCCGAATGGTTCTTTCTAATGGGTTTACAAGCTGCGAATTGGTCGACTTCCGCTATTATGGTCACGCTAAGAGACGAGAATGTTTACAACGATCTTGGACAGATCGATGTGCCCACATTAATTATTCATGGAATTCATGATAAAGTCGTTCCGTTTTCCCAAGCTCAGGAAACAAATAAGCTGATTAAAAATTCGCAATTAGTTTCATTCCAATACAGCGGCCATTGCCCTTTTTTGGAGGAGCGTGATAGATTCAACCAACTATTATCTTCTTTTGCATAATGCACATTCTATCTAGGGGTTCCAGCGTTTCATTAGTCGAAAAGTCATTAAGTGCTTGATATGTTTGTTTTTCATCCATTAATTAAGTTCACTTCCCCTTTTATTACCAGTAGCTGTCTTCACTTGCTTAGTGACTAAAAAAACCCCCTTCTAACGAAAAGTATTATATAAAACCAGAATGGTAACAGCATGTTGCTAGGAGGGAAAAATTTATGACTAACCAACTCACTGAATGTATTAATCACTCAGCTCAAAATAATCCCAATATAACTTCTATTATGGCCGAAATGATCGCAACTATGGAGAATGACGCAAAACTCAAAAAAGAAATTCTTTTTAAAGTTGATGAAATCAGTATGGAGATTTTCAGAAAAGATAAACTTTGTTATGACGTAGTGAATGCTACTCGTAATAACGGTGATTATTACAAAGCTATGATGTTATGGAAACAATTTAGAAATGAAGTAGAGATTGCCCTAGGAGATTTGTATAAGCGAATTCAATGGACAAGGTACCCTGACGAGTGGAGTGAGACATATGAGCTCCTAAAGCGTCGAGCAGCTTTACATGATGATGAGGTGGAACGATTAGAGCGGCAAGAGTTATTGAGCGTCTAATCAGTTCTATAAATTGGAACAGTCATCTCTTATCACACTCAATTCGAGCTCGACCCCGGGTAGTCTTGCGCTCGGGCTACATGTTTGAATTTTGCGATGTCAACACCAACAATTAAAGTAGAAGAAGTGATTTGATTAATGCGTTCATTTATCTTGTAGTCTCCTTGGTTTGATTTGAATCCGGTGGCTGACGAGCAACTTGGACCCAWTAACATCATACCAAGGAGTCTTTTTRTTWCTCAAACCTCGTATTTCTTCATAATAGGAATGCTGCCCGTTAGCGTAATGACGAAGGGCTGCCACGCGGCAGCCCTTTAGTTTTCAACTATCGTTACCGTTAGTGGAAAATCTTGTACGGCACGGCTATTTCTCCAACACATAGCGGGCTGCGATAATACCTGACTGGAGCGTTCGGCTGGACAGCAGCTTGAGCCTGATTTTCTCACCGCCGCCGTGGAATGCCGATTTTCCGCCGCCCAAGATGACTGGACAAATCGTCAGCAGGAATTCGTCGATCAGGCCGAGCTCAAGCAACGTCTTCGCCGCCCCCGGACTGCCGAAGATAACGAGATTTTTGCCTGGCTGCTCCTTGAGCGCCTTGATTTCATCTGCAATATTGTCCTTGATCAGTACCGTATTGTTCCATTCGACAATGTCCATCGAGCCAGAAATGACGATCTTCTTCACATCCTGCAGCCATTTGGCATGCTCCATATCGTGCCTCGACGCATCCGGATTGTCCARCATCGCGGGCCAGTAGCTCTCCATCATCCGATACGTCGTTCGTCCGTATACCGGTGAGCCGACTTCGGCTACGACTTCCTCGGCGTATTTCTCTAATTCCTCGTTGTACGGAATCCAATCTAGTCCTCCGTTCGAATCCGACGCATACCCGTCCAGCGATACATGCATAAACAATACGAGTTTTCTCATGTTTGCTTCTCCTCCGATTTCTAATTTAGTAATTCGATTATTTGGCAGTAGGCCGTGTTTCGTCCTTCTCTTACGTTTACTATAAATCATTACGTTACGTAAGGGTCAAGTGGAAATCTGAAGACAAAATTATTGCGTATCTGTTCGTTAGCTTAACCAATTTACGGATTCACCAAGACTCTAACATCGAAAGCTGAAAGAGACTTTAGACCAATTTTATTTAGATATGATAGACGCAATTCCAGATCATTAATCAATTCGCAATAATTATCTAATACTTGTTTGTCGAGGCAATTACGTAATTTCTGGACAACTAATAGTGATTCTGAGATCGGCATTCTCAACACATCTGAAAGGGAACTCCCCATAACCAAGCGTTCCTGTTCCAACAAGCTTTCGGTACAATTTGGACACTTTCCATGTTCGGAGAATAATTTTATTGCCCAAAGGTTTCCTTTACTAGTTGTTCCTGTATCACGCATATGTTTCAAATCGAAAACGCACCCACGATAATAGTTTTTATGTTCCCTTTTCTTGTAAACGTATGTTACAGGTTCCTTATCATATCCATAAAGTAAAATATCGATAAATTGCTCATCTTGCTCAACAAGTGGGCTTTCAACGTCAATCCCGATCATTTTAGCCAGTTCTCTAATCTTTACAACAGGTCCGCAGTTAGTCCCCGCCCATAAAAGCACAGCTCCTTWTTTAAGCGAGAGTTCAGTTGCGACCATACGACTTGAATCAATATCACCAAGGACAGTACCTGTACCGTTACATGTAGTGCATGTTGGAGTGCTTTCTGGTAAAGACCAAATGCCATTTTTCTCTCTGGCCTCACCAATATTCGCATACAATGACGAAAGATGTTCTAAGACTCCGGTAATTGTACTAACAAGAGACCCTGGTCTTTTGGCGTTAAACTTTCTATGGGAAAGTCCAAATTCCAATTAAAAACACCCCTTTGGCTGTTTGCTCAATACTCTTAAATTATACCGACCACTTGTTATTATGTAAATATTTACCTCTAAACTATCATGCCCGTTAGTTCAATGAAAGACTGAATAATTAAAGGCATCCAACAATACTATTGAACCTGATTAACTAAATTCTAAAAAAAATCGGTGATAACGTTCTCTCCGACGCTCTCCGCGGAGCTGAGCATAAACTTGCGTGGTCGATGCTTTTTCATGCTGAGATCGTGAATCGACCGACAGCCCAAAGTATGTAAAACGATTGATGAGCTTAAGCTGCAATTGGGTTAGCCTCTTTATTTGAGGGAATTCGAAAGAACATTGAATACTTGGGTCACATTTCGACAAAATAACTATTTTTTTATTGACAGAGTTCCAAATGATAGTAATATAGTAAATAGTGGAAATAAAAACTAGTTCTGGAGGCGTTTTTTTGAAGAGATTGTCGATTACTGCTATGATTTGCGTTTTATTGTTCAGTATAGGTGTTATTCCTGTATCAGCAGCCAATAAAGGAGCTTATATTTTTGTAGATGGAGTCCCGCTCAAATCTAAATCAGTAAGCAAGAATGGAGTTTCCTTCGTTCCTTTCAGAGAATTATTTGGAAATTTGAAAATGGAAATCGGTTATGATGCAAAACTTAAACAAGTTACGGGCAATAAG
>NZ_JBFTSN010000425.1:0-5384 GCF_056400045.1 Paenibacillus sp. 01L418 | reverse complement strand
AGTCTGGACACCAGCCTAATTCATTATTAAATGAAAAAACTTCTGGAGAAAGATTATACTTTTCAGCAAGCGCAACTCGAATTTCAGTAAAAACGCCAGTATGCGTACCAATAGTTGAACGAGGATTTGAAGAAATGGATGATCGACCTAGAAAAAGGACAAGCGGCATTTCCTCCATCTTAATGGCACTGAAATTGGTTTCCATAATAGTAGGAAATAGATACTGATACTCCGCCTTTGGCAATAAGGAAACAAGACGTTTCTTCGATTCTTCACCAATGGTTTGAGAAAAAGTTGTTTTTCCAGATCCAGATAAACCAGCTATGCCTAACGATTTATCTACTGGCAGTACTTCATCTAATTTGTTAATATTGTTCGCAATCAATTGCTTTATTTTCATTGTGATCTCCTCTCCAATCTCTAAAAATTTGTCTCTGTATATGATAAAAGCAAGCTTCTACAGCCAACCTGCTATGTTTGCTCATTTAAAATGATTTCAATAGGCATCTTATCAAAAAGAAAGAGCACAATTCTTACTGCGGAATTGCGCCCTATTTTAAAAAATGATTTATTTGTATTGATGAATTAAGTTTTGTGCTGAAAAACTAGCATCATGAAAGTTGAAAAATCATATTACAGTTCGGCTAACACTTTTCCAAGCTGATTGCCCTTGTAAGTCCAAGCAGATTTAGCTCCCTCAATTGCTCCCGGACGGGATTTTGTTTCTTCACTAAATCCAGTTTGATCGAGGTGTAGATGAACCGTTCCATCTGAACCCTCTTTCAAAGTCCATGTAATTGTCGTATTTTCTCCGGCACTTATCCAAGTGTAAGATAATGTATGAGGCTCGTCCACTATAAGCACTTCACAATCTACAATGCCGTTCCACCATTCGGAAGGCTCCGTTTTGAACTGAAATTTATGTCCAACAACCGGTTCAAAATCATTATTCCAAATCCATTTCGCAAGCGTATCTGAATCCGTTAAAGCATTCCACACTTGGTCGATCGAGCTTGTAAATTGATAATCTAATGATACATCTGGTTTCATTTCTTTTCCTCCAATATAAGTTTTAATTTATCTATTCTTTCATTCCAGAAACCTTCATAAAAAGATACCCAATCTTTTATTTCTTTCAACGGATTAGCATTCAACCGATATCTCGTTTCTCTGCCAACCTTTTGAGCAATGACAAGATCAGCATCTTTCAGGATTGCCAAATGCTTGGAAACCGCTGTCCGACCCATTTGAAAATGAACCGTTATCTCATGTAGGGGCAAGTCTTCAACTTCTGCCAACAATTGAATTAGTTTTCGCCTTGTTGGATCGGCAACAGCGTCGTAAACATCCCTCATCTGACCTTTATCGTTCAAAACCACCCCCACCTTTTCATTATTATTTACTGTAATGTTGCCGATTAAACGACATAACAGCTTATTAAGACACCTTTTGGAGTCATATTGATTATAGGACACCAAAAGGTGTCGTGTCAAGTTTCTTGCTCATCCATAATATGGCCTTTAAATCTTACTTTGTTAGTTTAACAGAGTACACTACTTACACAAAAAAGACTCTTCAGCCGCTTAGCTAAAGAGTCTCTCTTTCTATCTCTTCTTATCTAAAGTTTAGTTTATCATTACAACTAATGATCTGATTCATCCCATTTTTTCGAATAGGCTTTTTTTGTAACCCAAAGTGTCAGCCATGTGAGCAATACAACGATAATACCCGAAAAAATCCATACACCTGCAGGAACGTTCATCTATATGTACCCCCTCTTTGTCTACTCCCTCTATTTTACAAGATCCCATTCGATTATTTTCAACAGATCCGTTAACAAATTCGTAACTTTTCTAATCATAAATCATCATGGACGGAGTAGCAAATAACGGATTACACTTCATGAATTAACCTCTATGGTGAACGATAATATCGATCGGATAACGACCAGCATTGCGTCCGTAAAGCGTCAAACCGCCTTGTTCAGCTTCGAGCTGAAGCTTAAAGCTGCGGTTTTGGTTCAGCTTAGCAGTCAGCGCACTAGGCAACATGACCTTGCAGAGATAGCCGTATGAGCCTGCATCCTCCAGCTTGTTAGAAACCGCTTGATAGTGCCAAGACAGAACGCCACGGCTATCCGCTGGATCATCTGTCAACACAATCGTATCAACTAGCTGTCCATCAATGAGAACATTTAGCTTAGCTTCATGGCGATCCGAATCCGTCATAAAATACGAGTTTATATTGTACTCAGGATCTGACAGCGCACCATGCATAAAGGAAATGTCCAGCTTTTTCTGAATGCTTTCCTCAAGATCACGTTTTAGCAGACGCTTGGAGCCCGCTTCAAAAAACAGTTCAATATCATAAATCATCGTTTGCTCCGTAATGGATGGCAGTTGTACATCATACGTAAATTGTCCTGCAATTCCGCCATTCACTTTCTGATTCTGCAACGAATTCCAGCTATGCGGCCACTCGCTATCGGTGAAGCTTGCAACCGGCACGCTTATCGTTTGGCCGTCAACCTCGTATTTCCCATTGGTTTGACCGCTGCGAACGTCGAAAGTAACGAAGTTGCGTGTAATCGTTTTGCCTTCGGAAGACAAGAGACGTACTGCAATTACCGCAACCGCATCCTGCTGAGGCATTTTCAAGGAAAGCGGCTGCAATGCACTCACGCCGAATCCGTTCCAGTCAATGATTTCGTGTCCTGATTGTGCGACAGTACGTACACCAAAATGATCATACGACAGCTCCCACGCCAGTTGAAGCGCTTGACCATGATAACGGTCCGAGAAGCTGGAACGCAAAAGCTCCAATGTAACCTGCGAGCCTGTATCCAGCGTTTGACAAGGAGGTGCATCAATAACGATAAAATCTGGCGAGTGCAAATCTGCGATCGTCATGCCGKGAACGAACCACTCGTAGCCAAAATGCTTGTCGGTGCCGTCCAAACGGTAATAACCGTTAAACTCATTTACAACATCGCGGAATTCTGTAAATACGAAACCGCACATTTTATCATGACGGCGGAATTCATTCATCATATAGCGGTAATGCCAGGCTAAGTCGCTATCTCCTGCTCCGCCTTCGATCCCCCACACATTGCCGCATTCGCTGTTCATTAATGGTGCATCTGATTGTACATTGCCCGCAGTATAGTTAAAGGTAGAACCTACGAACGTTTTATCAACGACCTCTGTTACATGGTTTCGTAGCTCATTGTAGCCATTAATGTAGAAATGCCAAGTGTTAATATCAGACTCCACATGATCATAGTTACATGGTGAATTATCTTCAACTATACGGGTTGGATCAACCTGTTTGGCCCAACGATAGATGGAACGAACCCACTCCTGCGTTTGCGGCAAATAATTTTGCGGATGTGATGCATCTGTTGTTAGTGACGCGGATTCACTTTCCGTTTTCAAGCCCCATGTCTCATTAAACATGACCCAAGAGAAAATCGACGGGTGATTGTAGTCACGATCAATAATTTCACGCGCTTCACTCTCGTAAGCAAGCCGTGCCTGCTCATCCGGGTCCCCCCAGAAGCATGGCATATCCTCCATCACGAGGATTCCAAGTTTGTCGGCCCAGTAAAGCTTGCGCGGCTCTTCCGGCTTAATGTGAATCCGAACAAAGTTCAAGCCCAAACGTTTTAAAAGGAAAATTTCATCATGCATTTCTTGATCGGACGGGTACGTGAAAAATCCGGTTGGATGGAAGGATTGATCCAACGTTCCATTCAAATAAACAGGCTTGCCATTCAACATAATCCAGCGATAATTCCGATCACCTACAAGTGCAGTCGAAATTTCACGAATACCAAAATAAGTGCTTATAACATCCGACTGACCATTGCTGGATAAGGAMACTTCGCCTTCATATAAGAAAGGAGATTCTGGACTCCACAGCTTAGGATCTGCCACTACAAATGAAGTGCTGATCGTATTGGCTCCTTCTGTCAGCTCTGCTTCGAATTGATGTGATACAGCACCCTCTGCAAACAAGAAGGAAAGCTGAGCATGACCTGCGCGGCTTGCTATCACTCTAGTCGTAACTTGTATAGTACCGTCCAATTTTGTATTAAACTTCGAATCCTGTACATAGTTTTGAGGACGAGCCTCCAGCCATACGGGCTGCCAAATGCCGCGAATTTCTCCATAACCTTGCTTGCCACGGCCTTGGAATGAATGATCAAAATCTTCAACACGAACCGTAATCGAGTTTGTGCTGTCGATTGACCAAACGTCTGTTACATCAAATTCGAAATGGCCATATCCGCCTTCATGCGAACCAATGGAGATCCCATTTACCCATACGTCGGACTGAAAATCGACTGCTCCAAAGCGAAGGATTACTCGCGCATCAGCTAGCTCTGGTGCAAAATCTACTTCCTTATCATACCAAGCGATGCCTTTATCATTGCTTCCGATTCCCGACAACGGGCTTGACCAGGAGAAAGGAACAGTGATTTCCGACTTTAAGGATTGACCTTTCGATTTATGCCAATCTGCACCGATGCCACGATTCTCATGGTCAAATTCAAAGGACCATGCTCCATTCAAATTCAACCATTCCGAGCGCTGCCAATCTGGCCGAGGATACTCAGCTCGAGGGATGTTCACTTGTGATGCATGTACCGTATTTAAAGACATTATTAATCACACTGCCTCTCCATTGATATTTTGATGACGTTCATAAGATTAATTAATAAGTTAATAATAAACTGAAATAACGACCATTTCGTAACAAGAATACGTCTTCATTAACTTGTTTGTCAACTATTACTTTGAAAACCCGTGATAAACCTATTATATAGTTAACTATTAAGTTACTCTAATATATGGTGAATCCTCATTGAAATCAAAAAAAGGAAGTTAGCCTTAGCCAAGCTCCCTCCAAATATAATGTTAAAGCTTTCTGATCTGACCGATAAATATCTCGGAAGTCAACCATCTCCGGAATATAAGAAATAACATAACTGACGGCAGGCTTGTCAATGCTCCAAGCTGCAGCATTAATGTACTGTCCATTTCTCCTCCTGAGCTTGCTAACTGTACTAATTTCATTATCGGTGTTTGCAGCTCCATATTAGAAATATAAATTAACGCTGGTAAGTATGAGTTCCATAATACGACGAAATGGAGCACGCCAAGCGCAAGCAGTGGCTTCCATATTTTTGGGATAAACAGAGTGAAAAACGTATGCAGTTCCCCTTTTCCCGATAGCTCGGCCTCAGTCTTTAAGTCGGCGTATCTACTGTTGAAAATACTTTTGAGAACAAAAACCGCCGCTAAATTAAAAAAGCCGAATATCATTTGCGGAATAATCGTATTGACCATTTCCAGGCTCCGAACGAATAGGTACTCATTAAT
>NZ_JBFTSN010000424.1:0-5385 GCF_056400045.1 Paenibacillus sp. 01L418 | reverse complement strand
CAGTAAGCACTTCCTCGACAGGAATCGTTAGATCTTGACCATCACGAATGACTAACGCCGTCTTGGCTTGTAATCCCATTAGTGTCTTGATTGCTTCAGAAGTACGCCCTTTCGCCAAACCTTCAAATAATTTACCGAGAATAACGAGTGTAATTAAAACTGCGCTTGTTTCATAATACATGGATGGACTGTGGTGCATATTTCCAGACATCGTTGCCCAATCTATTGTCAGGTATAGGCTATAAAAGTAAGCAGCTGACGTGCCTAGAGCTACCAGAACATCCATATTGGCACTTTTGTTGCGAAGTGCTTTGTAAGCTCCAACATAAAAATGTTTTCCGACATAAAATTGAACCGGAGTTGCAAGTGCAAGCTGAAACCAAGGATTCATAAAAATTTCTGGCATCCAAATCCATGATGTAAATGAAAAATGAGTCACCATGGACCAAAGCAGCGGCAGCGACAAGATGGCAGATATGAGAAGCTTGCGCTTTTGTTGTTTAATTTCTTTTTGACGATGCTCAGCCGGATCGCCGACCTCTTGTTTTGGCACTGCTTTGTACCCGAGTTTCTCGACTCGTTCTTGCATATCTGACAAAGTTACATCTGATGGATTGAATTCTACATGAGCAGTTTCTATTGCGAAATTGACGGTAGCATTCGTGATACCAGGCAGTTTATTTAATGCTTTCTCTATTTTAAGTGCACAAGCTGCGCAAGTCATCCCAACTAGCTGCAAATCAACGCTTTCCTTAGCCGTGCTGTACCCAAGCTTCTGTATGCTTTGTTCCATATTTGCAACGTTTGTTTTGCTTGGATCATAAATAACGGTAGCACGTTCCATTGCAAAATTTACATTCGCTTCCGAAACTCCTTCAAGCTTATTTAATCCTTTCTCAATCCTATTCGCGCAAGCTGCACAAGTCATCCCAATAATTTGCAGGGAAGTTTGCTTCGTATCTGAGCTAGTCGCTTCCATGATGATCACCTCTTTTTTTCTCGATTAATGAACTTCATATCCTTGTTCTTCTATGGTTTCCTTGATCGTTTCAAGTGTTATCTTACTTTCGTCGAACACAACTTGAACCGATTCACTCGCCAGATCCACTTTTCCTTGTGCACCTATCGTCTTTAAAGCTCCTTCGATGGAATTAACACAGTGATTACAAGACATTCCTTCAACATTTAATGTTACATTTTTCATTGTTCATATCTCCTTTATGTGAATCATTTATTTTTAACTTTGTATTGAAAATACAATGTTTAAGAAGTTTATTGCTCTTTCTCGTAAATACACTATACCCCCCTACCGTATATTGTGTCAATTATTTTATCTATTTTCTTTCTATATTGTGTCATTGACCATTTGCTTACTCCATCTGAAACAGAGCAATTTGCACAAAATACATAGTATGTTATCCCTTTTGATTATTTCATTTAAAAGTTAAACTGGAAGAAATTAATAAAACGCTTCTAATCTAAGCACCATGATGGTAATGCCAAACCCTGGCTGCTTTAAACCTTTTTCAATATCCTCTTTCGATGGCTTCCATTTGTTCACGATAACATCATGAGCTGATGGCTTAGGCGCCTGCGGTGTCATCCAAAATAAAATAGCAGTCATGAAACCAACCTTACCGTCCGCTACGACGATTTCAGGATTGCTAAGAAGGACATTTTTGTCTCCATAAATAATAGAGCTGAACAAGCCGTAGTTGAAATTCCAACTCAACATGATCGGTCCACGTCCATAATAACGTTTGCCCGTTACGCCCGGATAGAGAGCACTGCTTGCTTCATCCACGAAAGCGGATTCATTTACACCCGTTCTTCCAGCAATATTTTCATTCCAGAACAGTCCCCACTTCAGTTCACCGCCAGGTGCTGTAGCCCAGCCTCCGCCAGTCTCATGTGCAAGATTGGCAAGAAATGCGGCGAGCTCACGCTTACGATCTTTCTTAAAACCCTCCTTGAGGAATGTGCCAAAATCGATGACAACCGTTTCAATTTCTTTCTTCAAATTGTCTGGCAAATTAAACTCGGCCGAACGGGAGATCAATGTCTCGATTCTAGCATCCTTATCCAATCTATGTACTTCCTGAGCGCTGTTGTCTCCTTTGCGTGTGCTAACCTTTAACTTAAGATTTGACACCTCAGTTACAGCAGCGATCAAATGATCATAAGAGAAATAATCCGATTGATCTTCTTTAAAATACTCCTTGCCTTTAGCTACTTTATACCATTCTAGAGAACCTAAGCGGTTTGGAAACAGTTCTTCGTATATTTTTTGAGGAAGAACTGCTTTAACCGCGTCTACAGCACTTTCAGGCGTATATTCTGGATCAATCCCATCCCATACCCTTTCAATCTCCTTTAACGATAAAAAATGGTTTTCACCAACCGCAAGTGTGCTTCCTTTGTAAGTAATAGCATTATGAATCGCTTGTAAATAGTTCTTACCTCCTGTACGAAAATGATTTCGTTGATTATTAATGATGATTATTTTAATTCAGCTCGATTTTTCAAGTATTCTGTCAGATTAAATCTTTGTCATGGATAAAAAAGTTGGCTTCAGGAAACATTAATCGACGAAAGCGATCAAAGATTTTTAACATGCAATTCATAAAGAAACAAACGAATTAAACAACAATATTGGAGGTTCTTATGGCTTACCTGTATAGCTTCGCGCTTCTATTTGGAGGATTGTTTGTAGTTAATTTTATTTTTTCTTATCAAGGGAAACATATTGAACCCCAATTTTGGTCAACTTTAAAGTTTCAATTGCTAATGTTACCCTTCTTTTTAATGGCTAATTTATCTATTGGTTATGGTGTAAAGTATGGTCTCAAATCTTCCGGGAATCTTAGCTTTACTTTAGTAGCCGCTAAGTGTTTGGAAATTTTGATTTCGTTAATTATGGGGTACTTTTTTCTAAAAGAATTCCCCAATTGGAAAAACTGGGTTGGCTTAGTGATTATCGTTATTGGGCTGTTCCTCGTTAAACAAAAGTAGCCACTTCCATAAAAAAGAAAAATTTATGACTTCAATAACAGGAAAATGGGGTTTTCTGTCGAATTGTAATGACGTCTATGGAAGAGGAGGAGATTTTCATCAAACAATTTATGATCGGGCAATACGGAGGATTCGATGACCGTAAATATGAAAAGGATTTTAGAGATAGTTTTTACGGGATTGAAGCATGTTTGTTCCATACCCATGAAGATTATTTAAAGCTTGTTGAAGAAGCAAAAAAAAGAGGGTTTCATATCGGAGTACATTTTCCTATGCGAGCTAATGCTTCAAGACTAAGAGATGCATTAATTTTATCCTTAGATGATAAGATTAGAACTGACGCATTCAACAATATCGAAGAAGAGCTGAATTATTTAGCAACAGCCCCACTTGATTATATTTTGTTCCATTATCCTAAACCAGTCCTATTGGATGACAGCGTCAACTGGGATACATGGAAATTTACGAATAGCACGGAATACATTTTAGAAAGCAATTATTGTTTTGAGCAATTTGTTGAAAAAAGCGAATACCTTTTCAACTGGCTTACGGAAAAAAGCGAGCAATATCATTTCACCCCATTACTGGAGTTTGACGCACTAAATAAGTATATCTATGATACGGATTTCTTGGAAAATTTGCTTTTAAAGTACCCGAAAATTAAGCTGTGCCTGGATACGGCAAGACTATTTCATCAAGAGAGGTTAGATCCTTCGTTAGATGCAAGAAAAATATTTAGAAAGTATACGAAATATGCTGCTTCGATTCATTTGTCAAACATGCAAATTACCGATACCATTCAAAATAGACATCATCCGGCACTCCCCGAACTCAGTCCCGATGAGGGATGGGCACCGATAGAAGATTATTTGAACATTATTAGAGAAGAAAATAATAAAGTAAGGATCATGTTCGAGCACAGATCTGATCGTATTAGCGAACAACAATTAGAAAGCTGTTATTTATGGGTAGACAGCATTCTCAATAAATAAGATTCACCTATAAGCTGCCATACTGATTAGAGGCAGCTTTTTCATTGCCTTATGGAATGACATATGTACGCAAATTGAAAACCTGACTAGAAGCCATCGTTATTTTCAGCATCTGCCGTGAAATTTCTTCCTCGGTTTGCCGCATGCCATTTTGAAGCCAGTATTTATATATTCCTATAGCCCCTCCAACAATCCAGTTCACAAGCAGGTCCGATTCAATTTCCGGATTCTGCTGCCCCATCCGGCGTACTAATTGAAGCAAAGATTCAAACATTTGATCATGAAGTCGATCCGAGAAGTTAAGAACGCCATTTCCAAGCAGCATGATGCTATAGAAATCGGAATGTTTTTTTATATGACCAACGGATAGCCTGATCGTCTTCATATATTCAATGGACGGTCGCTTTGACGCTGGAAATTCTGTAACGCCTTCAATAATATCGGCGTATTCAGTTAGCACGTCTTCAATAAGCTCCATAAGGAGCTCATCTTTCGTTGAGAAATGATCATAGTAGGTCACGCGGTTTACACCCGCTATTTCTGTAACTTCTTTAATTTTTATTTGGTTATAGCTTTTGACAGCCATCAGTGATAACAGYGCTTCTTTGAGAAATGTACGGGTGCGGACACCACGTACATCTAAGGTATTGTACACTTTTGTCATTTGCTCAGCCCCTCGTTCATTCACATGCTTGTTGAACTAATTTATACCTTAAACGACATTTTGACTCGAAATGTCATAGTAATAATCACTTAACTTGTTATCCTAAGTATATACGACAGGACGTCGTCAAATAAAGAAAGAACCAATCTGCCTAGTCGAGAGGATGATACAAATGAAATTACAAGGAAAAACAGCCGTAATCACAGGCGCAGCGTCAGGTATGGGCAAGGAAATGGCATTATTATTCGCACAAGAAGGTGCTCAAGTAGTTGTAGCCGATATTAATGAAGCGGCAGTAACTTCTGTTGTTGAGGAAATTAATTCATCTGGTGGACAAGCCAAAGGCGTAGTTACAAACGTTACAAAGGAAGAAGACGTTGCTCGAATGATTGACACTGCAGTAAATGATTTTGGCAAACTTGATATATTAGTAAATAATGCAGGTATTATGGATCAAATGCTGCCCGCAGAATCCGTTACCGATGAAATGTGGAACAGAGTAATGGACATTAACGTGACTGGTCCTATGAGAGCTATTCGCAAAGCTATTCCCCTCATGACGAAGCAAGGCCATGGCGTCATTATTAACACAGCCTCTGTCGGCGGTCTATTTGGTTCACGTGCAGGCATTGCTTACACGGCTTCCAAGCATGCTGTTGTTGGCATTACCAAAAATGTAGGGTTCCAATATGGCAAGCTCGGCATTCGATGTAATGC
>NZ_JBFTSN010000423.1:0-5388 GCF_056400045.1 Paenibacillus sp. 01L418 | reverse complement strand
CGCCGAGCCCACTGCAACTGCAAGTGCAGATCCGGTCAAACTGACGATGTGGGGAGCTGTGCCGGCCGAGAACGGACCCCAAGAGGTTGTCGACAACTGGAACAAAGAAAATTCGGATATTCAGGTGGAGTATGTACGGTTCGTCAATGATGAAGCCGGCAATCTGAAGCTGGATACGGCACTCATGTCCGGCCAACCCGTAGACATGTACGTAAACTATGATTACAGCCTTTACGAGAAGCGTATAAAAGCAGGAAACGCGCTTGATATAAGCAGTTTCACTGACTATGATGTGAACGAAAAAATGGGTGAAGGTGCTGCCTTTTGGAAGGTGGACGATAAGTATTATGGCGTTCCTACCCAGAAAGGCTTATCCTTTGTCTGGTTGAACAAGGACATGCTCGATGCCAAGGGACTGCCTGTTCCTACGGAATGGGGACTGGACGAGTTCAGGGATTATGCCGCCAAGCTGAAGGATGATAAGGTTTGGGGATTGGCGCAAAGCGATTATTACTTCAATGTGCCTATCAACGGTTCCATGCTGAAGCAAAGCTTGCAGCTGACGAATCCGGACGGTACTTCAGCTTTCGACAATCCGTTGACGGTCAAAGCACTTCAGGTTTATTCGGACATGATGTTTACGGATAAAAGCTTGATGCCTCATACGGAGCAGATTACTTCAAAGCCCGCTTTGGACCAGATGTTTGTGAAGGGAGAAAGCGCAATGCTATTTTCCACGAACCAGATTTTCCGTACGACTAACAACGTGGCAGAGTTCCCAAGGTCGTTCAAGGTGGCTGCGGCGCCGGCTCCCAAGGTTAACATGGATCAGGCCGATTACATTAACGCTGGCGGCTTAGGAGACGTGGTTGCTATCAATCCCCGCACCAAGCATCCGGAAGCCACCTGGAAATTTATCAAGTGGTATGCGGACGGTGGCATGCTGCCGATGGCGGCAGGCGGAAGAGTACCTTCATCCAAGGACTTCCCAGTCGATGAGGCTGTTGCCCTTATGTTCAAAGGTGTGGAGGACACCTATGACCTTGATTCGATTAAGCGGGTCATGTTCGGGAGCCTTCCACTTGGTCTGAGCCGTCTGGACCGGAAGTCAGGCAGCGAGCAGCAGGCAATTTATGACAACGTGTTTTCCCAAAAGCTGACTCCTGAGGAAGGCGCGAAGGAATTAGCGCGGGTGCATAACGGTAATTTGCAAGCATCATCTAAATAAAGTCGTCAGGCTAAGGGGGAGCGAACCTTTAACGCCGCATCCCCTTAGCCGCAAGCTGCTGGATACTGCAAGCTACATTATAAATAGAGAAAGGCGGTGACCGATCGTGAGTTGGATGAAGCGACAGAGGCTGATTGGTTATGTATTCATTGCTCCCAATCTAATCGGAATGATGGTGTTTATGCTCGTTCCAGCTCTGTTCTCCTTTTATTTAATGTTTACAGATTGGGTATTCGCTAGCGGGCAAACCCCGCGTTTTATCGGATTGGATAATTTTAGAATGATGGTGAGAGAYGATTTATTTGCTGTATCAGTCAGAAATACCTTGCTGTTGTTGGTCCCTGTACCGATTTCGATTATGCTCGGATTTCTAATTGCTGTCATACTCAACAACCGGACATATTTCCAGAAAACGCTGCGTGCGTTCTTTTTCGCTCCGTACTTTACCAGCGGCATCGCTATTGCCTTTGTATGGATGGTGCTATTTCAGCCTTCCAACGGTCCAATAAACGCATTCCTGCGATCAGTTGGTATTTCTGAGCCTCCCCTATGGTTTGCTTCCCCGGATACAGCGATGTATGCGGTGCTGATCATGGTGACCGCAGGCGGAATCGGATACAACATGATTATTTATTTGGCCGCGCTGCAGGAATTGTCCTCAGAGCAGCTGGAAGCGGCAAGGATGGACGGAGCGACGTTTGGGCAGCTGCTGCGTCTGATTATATTTCCTTTGGTTAGTCCTACCACCTTTTTTCTGATGATTACCGGCTTCATCGGCTCCATCAAGGGCTTTGGCATGATTTATGCCATCACACAGGGAGGCCCTGCCAATAGTACGACGGTTTTCTCTATTTTCGCCTATAAGAAAGCGTTCAGCTTTTATGAAATGGGGTACGCGTCAGCCGTCTCGTGGACCATGTTCCTGATCATCCTTTGCATCTCGCTTATTCAGTGGGCGGGCCAGAAAAAGTGGGTTCATTACTAACGGAGGGGGAAGACGCACAATGGAAATAAGAAATAACAGAATAATCAGAAAACGAATAATCAAGAGCTTTAATACGATCTTCATGGCACTAGCGAGTCTACTGCTGTTGTCGCCAATGATCTGGATGATCAGCACCTCGTTCAAGATGCCGAAGGACGTTTTCACTTTTCCAATTCAGTGGATTCCACTTGATCCTGTATGGACCAACCACTTTAAAGTCTGGATGACTGGCGACGGGTTTGCTCTATTTTATTTAAACTCTTTGAAAATATCGATCATTTTAATGATTGGAGCTCCATTGCTCGCCGCATTTGCCGCATATGGCTTCAGCCGCATTCCCTTCAAGGGAAGGGATGCCATCTTTATGCTTTATCTGTGTTTGATGATGATTCCGCAGCAAGTACTGTTTGTCCCAAAATTTATCATGTTTGATTGGATGAATATTTATAACACCCATTGGGCGCTCATTCTTCCGGGCTTGTTTACTGTATTCGGCGTCTTCATGATCAGGCAATTTTTTATGAGCATTCCCCATGAAATATCTGAAGCGGCTTTCATTGATGGAGCCGGCCATTTCCGGATTTTCTTTCAATTGTTTCTACCGCTTTCCAAACCGGTTCTGGCAACCTTCGCTATCATTGATTTTACATGGACGTGGAACGATTATGAAAACGCTTTGATTTTTTTGCTGGACAAAAGATTGTTTACGGTGCCGCTTGGTATGCAGAATTTCATGCTGGAATCGGGAGTGGACTATAACATGATGATGGCTGCCGCGACAGCAGGTGTCGTACCGCTGCTTATCGTCTTCTTTATTGGCCAGAAGTATATTATTCAAGGGTTCTCCAGTTCTGCGGTCAAAGGATAAACGATTATTATAGCAAGCAAAAAGTTATGTGTGAAACGAGCAATGATGATTGTAGTCAGTGTTCTGATGGTGATTTGCTCCGGCAATACAAATGTTCATGCCGRAGCAACAGGTGATGAGATTAGTTCAAAACATGAAAATGAAAGCGCTTTACCGAGAGCTGCGACTGATCTGTTTGATGGAACGCAATCATTCATTCTAGGAGGTGCGAAATGAATATTAGCAGAAAGGCAATTCGTATATGGTTCGTCATGTTATCCGTATTATTGGTATCCGGAGGACTTATTCCGCCAGGTGGGATATCGGCGTCCGCAAATACGCCGGATGTGATATATGCGGAACTAGGAAACGATCCTATTTTTAATGGATTGACGGTGCTGCCTGGGGATAATTCTACGTCCCCGCAAGCGGCGGTGAAAGGCGGTAAGCAAAGTTGGGGGACGAACAAAAGCGGAGGAGTTCAGTTTATGTATTTGAATGCGGCTCCTGGCTTTTTCGTCGAAGGGCAGAGCCGGATTGAGGTTTCTGTCGATTATTACGACGGCGGAACCGGCAAATTTAATCTGATGTATTTAAAGCAAGGCGGGTGGCAGGAAGAGAAATATGTACAGCTTACCGGAAGCAACACTTGGAAGACGCATCGATTTTACGTTTCCGATGGCGTACTAATTACGAAAATGCGTCTGGGCCTGTACGGACCCAAGATGGGGAGCAGCCAAGAGGATGTCTTCTTTAAATCAGTGACTGTATCCAAATTGCCGGATTACAGCATGGCAAGCTCGGTGCAGGCAGTTTTGAAAAGCAACAGGACCTATGAGGGCATTAAAGTGCGGCTAGGCGGTAATGAAAAGTACGCTGAGCCGATAGTCTCCTATGGTTCCAAGGAGGGGTGGTCTACGCAAATCAGCAATAATTACGCCTATATGTTCTTTGATCTCGATAGTTCATATGGAAGCGGGAAAAATCAAAAAGTCGCAGTCGACTATTTCGATCGCGGCACAGGCAAATTTAATTTGCGTTTCTCCGCGGCAAATAGCAGTACTGATTCGGATATGGTGCAACTGACGGGGACAAATGAGTGGAAAACACATGTTTTTCAGCCAGTGGACGCCGACTATACGACAATTCGATTGGCAGGGATCGGGGAAGATGTCGTCATCGGCTCCATTAAGGTTTCGAAAGCTGACGATCCGGAGCAAGGTCATGAGGTTGTTACGGCGACATTAGGTGCGAATCCCGTATTCAGCGGCTTGCATATGTTTCCAGGAGATCCGCAATTGCGCGACCAGAGCGGCAAGGCCGAAGTCATAGGAGGCAAGGACAGCTGGCGCACGGATAAAAGCAATTCCCGCAGCTTTCTTTATATGGAAGTGACCGATGAGGAATTCGTCTCTAGAGGAGATCATCGCGTCGAAGTGACGGTTGAATATTTTGACGGACCTGTTGGGAAGTTCGCCTTGTCCTACCTGAATGATACCGGCTGGCGTGATATGAAGCATATCCGACTGACGGGTACGAACAGTTGGAAAAAGGAGCGGTTTATCGTGCTTCAGGCGGACTTGAAGCGAGTCATGCGTCTGGGCGTTTGGTCGGGCGAAATGGGCACCAGTGAGACGGACGTTTATTTCAGAGAGGTTTCAATCCGGCCTTTGGATAACTACAGCGACGCGCAGTCAGTGAAAGCTCAGTTAAATAGCGACTGGAAGTACGAGGGAATTAATGTGTTCCCGGGAGACAATGCCAAAAATAAGGCGCCGATCGTTGTAAGATCAGAGCAGGAAGGCTGGACGACGGACACGGCTAATGGCGCGAAGTACTTATATTTTAATGTAGACGATACGTATGTTTACGATGTGGATTTGCCGATCGAAGTTGAGGTGACTTACCTCGATGTTGGCAAAGGCACGATTGTGACTGAGTATGATGCCATAAAGGGCGGATTTACAAAAGCAAACCCGATTCAATTGACGGATTCAGGGACATGGAAGACGAGTATCGTCACTCTGCCTCACGCCAAGTTTTCCAATCGTGCCAACGGCACGGATTATCGTATTTATTATACCAAAGCATCCGTAGATACGGCTCAGGATGTCGTGATCTCGGCGGTCACCGTGAACAAATTTGTTCCAGAGACGCGGGATATGAAGATTATTCCAACGACGACGGGAAATGTATTTCTTGTGGGAGAACCAATTAGCATTGATTTGAAAACGGTTGCTAAACGGGTCGATTGGAAACTGGAAAATTATTGGGGTGCTCCTTTCGGCAACGGATCGGCTTCCGTCGGCAATGACGGGAACCTGACCC